>JASFTV010000060.1:0-13995 GCA_050050615.1 Desulfobacteraceae bacterium | reverse complement strand
CTACAAAATAATATCTGATAGACGTCAGGGGATCATCAGGATTTTTCTGAAATATGATGACAGCGGAGACTCTATCATCGGTGGCATTAAGAGGGTGAGTAAGCCCAGTGCCCGGATCTATGCCAAAAGTGACAAAATTCCCCTGGTTCTGAACGGATTGGGTATCAACATAATCTCTACCTCAAAGGGGATTATGACGGATAAGCAGGCCAGGAAAATGGGCGTTGGTGGAGAGGTCCTTTGTTCTGTCTGGTAGCTCGTGCTGCAACTCAGTTTACGGCGGGGGACACCATTGTCATTTCGTAATCGGAGGCTATAGATGTCACGAATCGGCAAGAAGCCTATCTCAATACCCAAAGACGTTAAAGTGGACCTAAAAGGAGACATACTCGTCGTTAGAGGGCCGAGAGGTGAATTGCAACGGAAAATCCACCCAGCGGTCAAGATTAGTACTGATCAAGATCAAATTGTGGTTACAGTCCATGATACCACCAAGAAATCCAGGTCTCTTCACGGTCTTCATAGGGCCCTGATAGCCAACATGGTGACGGGGGTAAGTCAGGGTTTCGAAAGGGTTCTTGAAATCGTTGGCGTGGGATACCGGGCTGAACTGTCAGGCCGGACCGCAATATTTCATTTGGGGTATCCCCGTCCCATCAACTTCGAGCTCCCAGAGGGCATTGACGCCAAGATAGAAAGGACCAGGATAACCTTGACAGGCAAAGACAAAGAGATACTGGGTAAGACGGCCGCTAAGATTCGCGGCTTTCGAAAGCCCGAGCCCTATAAAGGCAAGGGCATAAGATATGCCGGCGAGACGATCAGAAGAAAAGCGGGTAAGACAGGGGCAAAATAGAGTTATAGAATAGCAGGTCTAGAAGAAGTTAGGCTGGAAATAGGATTCGTTTTATGGGATTTGTGAGTAGAGCAGAGGCAAGACGAAGCCGGAAGAAGAGAGTAAGAAAGAAGGTCAGCGGTAGACCTGAGAGACCTAGGCTGACCGTATTTAGAAGCGCGAAGCATATTTATGCTCAGATTATTGACGACGTGAGCGCCAGGACCCTGGTCGCTGCCTCTTCCCTTTCCAAGGATATACGATCTGTGATCCAGGGGAAGGGGCGCAACAGGGATGGTGCTGTGATGATCGGGGAATTCATCGCTAAACGAGCCAAAGAAAAAGGCGTAAAAAGGGTCATCTTTGACAGAAACGGGTTTCTATACCACGGTCGAGTCAAGGCCCTCGCAGAGGCTGCCCGAGAAAATGGGCTAGAGTTTTGACCCCTAAACCTTTATCGAATATGCAGACTATCTTATAAGAATGTCGGGGGAGAGATCCATTGATCAACGAAGAGGATGAAGTACAGCTTATAGAAAAGGTGGTTTATATCAATCGCGTTGCCAAAGTCGTTAAAGGGGGCCGTCGATTCAGCTTCAGCGCCATTGTCGTGGTTGGTGACGGGAAAGGAATGGTTGGCGGCGGACTAGGCAAGGCCAACGAGGTGCCGGAGGCGATAAGGAAGGGCGTTGAAAAGGCCAGAAAAGATATGAAATACGTTCCTATTGTTGGTGCCACGATACCTCATGAGGTTATTGGGAGAATGGGTGCGGGGTCCGTTCTGCTGAGGCCGGCAGGTCCGGGTACGGGTATTATAGCTGGAGGTGCCGTTAGAGCTGTTTTGGAAGCAGCGGGTGTACAGAACATTTTGACAAAATGTTTGGGATCTCATAACCCACATAACCTTGTGAAGGCAACACTCAGAGGTCTGAAAGCACTGCGTCATCCGGAGGATTTTGCCCGCCGTAGGGGAAAGAGTCTTAAAGATCTAGAGGATCTCAGGGCTTAGATCATTTAGAAGGTCTGATGGTGCCATGACTGATACAATCAAAGTGACCCTTGTTAAGAGCAGAATCGGTAGGAACAAAAAGATTCGTGATACCCTAAAAGGGCTAGGTTTGACGAAGCTAAACAAAACCGTCACCCTCAAGAATACGTCGGCTATCAGGGGAATGATCAACCAGGTCTCCTTCATGGTCAAGGTAGAGGCTTAGTCTCAAAGGAATTGATATGAGAATCCACGATCTTTCACCCTCGGGAGGTTCGAGAAAAAGGAGGAAAAGGGTCGGAAGGGGCTCCGGATCCGGCCACGGGAAAACGTCGTGCCGGGGACATAAGGGGCAGAAGTCCCGATCAGGCGGAAGCATACCCCCTGGCTTTGAAGGAGGTCAGATGCCCCTTCAGAGGCGTCTTCCCAAGCGTGGCTTTACCAATATTTTCAAGAAGCGTTATGCCCTGCTAAATCTTAGAGACCTTAGCCGGTTTAGCCCGAACACCACCTTGGATGTTGAATACTTGAAAAAGGTCGGACTGGTTAAGAAGGTCAAGGACGGCGTTAAGATATTGGGAGGCGGAGACATTTCCGTTCCTTTGGTGCTCAAGGTGAATAGAGTGAGCAAGACAGCTAGAGAAAAAATCGAGGCTGCCGGCGGTAGAGTTGAGATTGTCTGATTTTCGTCACTTCTGCAACCTGCTGAAAAGGCCGAGTGAGCAAAGTGAGTAGGTGCCATGCTTGGTGGTTTTCAAAACATACCCAAAATCCCTGAACTGAAGAAAAGGATCATCTTCACCCTGTTGATGCTGGCTGTTTACCGTTTGGGGTGCCATATACCGACCCCGGGGATAGACAGTACAGCGCTCGCCGCCTTTTTCAGTGAAAGACGGGGTACACTCTTTGGGCTTTTTGACATGTTTTCAGGCGGTGCTTTGAGTCAGATGTCCGTTATGGCGCTCGGCATCATGCCGTACATTAGTGCCTCCATCATCCTTGAATTGCTCACGGTGGTTATTCCCTATTTGGAAAAGCTAAAGAAGGAGGGTGAACAGGGGAGAAAAAAAATCACGCAATATACCCGTTACGGTACCGTTATCTTGAGTATCATCCAGGGTTTCGGTATTGCCGTTGGGCTTGAAAGGATGAGCGGCCCTGGCGGCGCGATGGTCGTTCCGGTCGGTGGCTGGGGTTTCAGGCTTTTGGCCGTCATAACGCTTACGGCTGGGACCGCCTTCTTAATGTGGCTAGGGGAACAGATTACGGAGCGGGGCATTGGTAACGGCATATCGCTTATCATTTTTGCGGGTATTGTGGCTCGCTTTCCGGTGGCTGTCGCCAACACCTTCAGGTTAATGGGCACCGGGGAGATTACGCCCTTTTTCATGGCCTTGGTCGTTGCTCTCATGGTAGGCGTCGTCGGATTCATTGTTTTTATTGAAAGGGGGCAAAGAAGAATACCAGTTCAATATGCGAAGCGGGTTGTGGGACGCAAGATGTATGGAGGTCAAAGTACGCATTTGCCCCTTAAAGTCAACACAGCGGGTGTGATTCCGCCCATATTTGCCTCCTCCATTATTATGTTCCCGGCCACCATCGCGAATTTTCTGAATGTGAAAGAGATTCCGTGGCTGCAAATGATCGTGAACTTCTTATCGCCAGGACATATTGTTTATATTCTTATATTTGTCGTTTTCATTATCTTCTTTTGCTACTTTTACACGGCCGTTCATTTTAATCCAGTGGACGTAGCCGATAATATGAAAAGATATGGAGGGTTTATTCCGGGTATCAGGCCGGGAAAGAACACGGCGGAATACATTGACAGAGTGCTAACGAGAATAACGTTCACCGGCGCCATCTATGTCTCGGCCGTTTGCGTTCTACCCCAATTTCTCATCTATCAGCTTAACGTCCCCTTCTACTTTGGGGGGACGGCACTCTTGATTGTAGTCGGTGTAGCTATGGACACGTCCAACCAGATAGAATCGCATATGCTGACCCGGCACTATGAGGGTTTCATGAGGAAAGGCCTGGGTAGGGCGAGGTAAGCTGAAGCATTCAATGAAAAATTGACAGCTTGGAAAAAACCGTATTGTGGCTAAAGAAGATGTCATAGCCGTTGAAGGGACAGTGGTTGAGACACTGCCCAACGCCATGTTCAGGGTCGAGCTGGAGAATGGGCACAGGGTGCTGGCTCACATCTCCGGTAAAATGAGGATGCATTTTATCAAAATACTCCCAGGGGATAGGGTTTCGGTCGAGTTATCCCCCTATGATCTGAATCGGGGAAGAATTATATATCGGGGGAAATGACACTCTCTTTCTGCACGGAAAAGGGCATTGAGTTATGAAAGTGCGAGCTTCTGTCAAGAAAATATGCAACAAATGCAAGATCATAAGGCGCAAGGGAACCATAAGGGTGATTTGTGTTAATCCCCGGCACAAGCAAAGGCAGGGTTGATCTGCACTGTTTGTCGTTTATCCATTGTAAGGGTCCAATGACCAAGAGTCGGTGATCCGTGATGTTTTAGGACTCGTTAATGACTAAAGAAGGGAGTTAGAATTTGGCCAGAATAGCAGGCGTTGATCTGCCGAAGACAAAAAGGATTGAGATTGCCTTGACGTATATATACGGCATAGGTAGGAGTACCTCTCAAAAGATCCTGAACGAGGCGGGCGTGGATTGGAATACAAAATCGGACGATCTGACAGAGGGGCAGATAACAAGTATCAGAAGGATAATCGATGAAAAGCATAAAGTTGAAGGAGATCTCAGACGTGATGTCTCCATGAATATCAAGAGATTGATGGATTTGGGAGCCTATCGTGGCCTGAGACACAGGAAAGGTTTGCCTGCGAGGGGTCAAAGAACGAGCACGAACGCGAGAACGAGAAAAGGTCCTCGCAGGGCTGTCATGGGTAAAAGGAAGAAATAGCAACTTAAGGGAAGAAAATGGTGAAAAGAGCAAAAAGGGGAGCCAGGGCCAAGAAGGAAAAGAAGAACGTTCCGACAGGCATTATTCATATTCAGTCAACGTTTAACAATACGATAGTCACAGTCACTGACCATGACGGAAAGGTTATCGCCTCGTCAAGTGCTGGCAGGCAGGGATTCAAAGGTTCCAGAAAGAGTACCCCTTTCGCTGCCCAGTTAGCTGCTCAGGATGCTCTCAAACAAGCCATGGAGCAGGGAATGAAAACGGCCGAGGTGAGGGTGAAAGGTCCTGGCGTGGGCAGGGAAGCAGCAATCAGGGCTCTCCAGGTCGAGGGTTTCACCGTGAGTGTTATCCGGGATGTGACCCCTATACCCCACAATGGGTGCCGCCCTCCCAAAAGGCGAAGAGTGTAAGGACCTTGGATGCTTCCTGATCATCCGACAGGTAAGGGGTTGTTGTCCATCAAAGAGTAGAAAAAGAGAGAACAGGAGGATTTATATTGGCCAGAGATACTGGGGCTTCATGTCGATTATGCCGGCGAGAGAATCTGAAGCTGTTTCTTAAAGGAGATCGTTGCTATGGCGATAAGTGCGCATTCGAGCGGAGACCCTATGCGCCCGGCCAGCATGGTCAGAGACGCGGGGGGAAGTTTTCAGACTACCAGTTGCAATTGAGAGAGAAGCAGAAAGTAAAGCGAATCTATGGGGTCTTGGAAAAACAGTTCAGGAGATATTACGATCGCGCTGAAAAGCAAAAGGGAATTACAGGTACAAACCTGCTGATTTTTCTCGAATGTCGACTGGACAACATCATATACAGAACAGGATTTGCCTCTTCCAGAAACCAAGCAAGACAGCTCATTAGGCACAACCATTTCTTGGTGAACGGTAGGAAAGTCAATATTCCTTCTTTCCAGGTCAAGGTTGGAGATAAGCTTGAGGTAAAGGAAGATAGCCACAAGATGCCAGTTATCTTGGAGGCCATGGAAACGGTTGTCAGAAGAGGGATTCCAAACTGGATAGAATTTGAAAAGGAAAAATTCAGCGGAACATTGAAGGCCCTTCCGAATCGTGGAGATCTAACAATGCCTATTCAGGAACAACTGATCGTTGAGTTGTATTCCAAGTAAAAATTGGTGAGATAGAAGAATGATGCCTTTCAAACAAATCCACTTAGTAATTCGGTGGTTCGAGGTGTCACATGAGCCCGGGGAGGCGGAAAAGCTCTGCCCATGTTGGGCCAACCTTGCGGTTACAAAAACCAACTGATTGGAGGGACTTTCTTGACGGACTTAAAAGCAAGAAATTGGCGGGAATTAATCAAACCCAGAACTATTCTGCTCGATGAGGATAGCCATACAAATTTCTACGGAAAATTTGTGTGCGAACCTTTAGAGAGAGGTTTTGGAATCACGATTGGTAATGCCTTACGGCGGATACTGCTTTCTTCGCTACAGGGAGCGGCCATCGTTTCAGTAAGGTTCGAAAATGTCGTCCATGAGTTTTCAACCATCCCAGGGGTGGTCGAAGACGTGACGGATATCATTTTGAACCTGAAAGAGGTCAGATTGAGACTCATTGATGTGGACGAGACGGCGATCCGTCTGTCCCGGGAAGGCGAGTGCGTTGTTACGGCTGCGGACATAGAGACTGATGGCATGGTGGAGATCTTGAATCCGGAACAGCATATAGCGACCCTCAACAAGGAAGCAAACTTGGATATGGAAATGCTTGTCAAGATGGGGAAGGGCTACGTCCCAGCAGAGCCGAATAAAGACGCTGATCGGGGAATCGGCGTCATCTTCATTGATGCCATTTTTTCACCGATTCAAAAGGTCAATTATGTGGTCACCAATGCCAGGGTCGGCCAGATTACTGACTATGACAAACTTACTCTAGAAGTTTGGACCAACGGAAGTGTCTTACCGGAAGATGCTGTAGCGTATGCAGCCAAAATTCTGAAGGAACAAATGACACCGTTCATTAATTTCGAAGAAGAACCGGAGCCTTTCGAAGAGGAAGAGGAGGAGGAGGAGCAAAAGCTCAACCAAAATCTCTTCAGACCTGTATCAGAGCTTGAATTGTCGGTCCGCTCGGCTAACTGTCTTAAGAATGCTAATATCACGCTTATTGGAGAGCTTGTCCAGAAAACAGAAAGTGAAATGTTGAAAACCAAGAATTTTGGCAGGAAGTCTTTGAATGAGATTAAAGGTATCCTGGAAGAAATGGGGCTCGCATTAGGGATGAAGTTGGACAATTTCCCGCCGGGGAAAAAACAACAAGAGACGGCTGGGGCTGATAAGTAAGAGGAACGAGATAAATGAGACATCGAAAAGCCGGAAGAAACCTAGGGCGTACTTCGAGCCATCGGAAGGCCATGTTGAGGAACATGGTCACTTCCCTCTTTCAGCATGAACAGCTGGAGACGACCGATGCGAGGGCGAAGGAACTGAGATCTGTTGCCGAGAAAATGATCACCCTCGCCAAACGGGGCGATTTACATGCCAGGCGTCAAGCCCTTGCCTTCGTGAGGGATAAGGCGGTAACGCACAAGCTCTTCGAAGAGTTGAAGGACCGTTACCTCGACCGACAGGGTGGATATGTCCGGACCATCAAGAAAGGGAATCGGAGAGGAGACGGGGCCCCCATTTCTGTGATTCAACTTGTACCTGCAGATGAAGGTAAGAAAAAAGCTAGGAAAAAAAGCAAGGCCGCTGTATCCGGGGGGCCTAGCGATTTGAAGGGGAAAAAGAAGGCCAAGGTAGCAGAGAAGAAGAAAGCGCCCATCAGAAAAAAGAAAACTAAGAAAGAAGTGAAAGGTGCGGAAGAAACTTCGATCGATACAAAAAAGAAAGAAAGCGATTAGGGACCTGCTTTAGCATTCTTTTGGGTTTTCTCGTTTTACCCGTTTTGGGCTTTAGTGACCATTTAACACCAATCCATGAAAGCATGATAATCCCTGTGTCCCATTCAATGAAAGAGACCTCCTTGTCAGGTTATCGGCAAGGAGGTTTTTTTTACCTTGCTGATGGTTCTTACTCAGTGATCCTTGACCAGGTGGCTAATGGGATCGCTGTGCGTATGGCCGTGCAGTCCCTGCTGATAGGAGCATCGAGAGGCGGCGATGTGGATTAAAGGGGGTGTGGTCGTTGATCCTGTGCGACGCGTCGTGGAAAAGCGGGATGTCATCATTGAGCGGGGAAGGATAAAACAAATCATTCCTTGGGGCTGTTTCTCTGAAAATGGGGCTCGGCTGAAGGTGATCAATGCATCAGATAAGGTCATCGTTCCAGGTCTTGTTGATATGCATGTCCATCTTAGAGAGCCAGGGCATGAATACAAGGAGACAATTGCCACAGGCAGCGCGGCTGGGATTGCGGGCGGCTTCACAGCTGTTGCCTGCATGCCTAATACGGACCCGGTGAATGATGCCAGTTCGGTCACCGAATTCATCTTACGGCGGGCACATGAGGCGAATCTCTTGAAGGTCTATCCAATTGCAGCAATCACGAAAGGACAGAGAGGAGAAACGTTAACCGATTTTGGGGGTCTCCGCAAGGCAGGAGCGATCGGGGTTTCAGACGATGGGGTGCCTGTGTCCAATAGCGAGGTTATGCGGAGAGCGATGGAGTATGCTCGATATCATGGTCTGACAATCATATCGCACTGTGAAGACCTTAAACTGTCGGCTGGCGGAGTGATGCATGAGGGCCCCGTTTCTGCGAAGTTAGGTCTGAAAGGCATACCGGCGGCGAGCGAAGAGATTATGGTGCAGAGAGAAATATCTCTAGCAAAACTTACGGGTTGCCCTGTGCACATAGCACACGTAAGCACGGCGGGTTCGGTGGCGTTGATCAAACGAGCCAAGGAAGAGGGTGTTCCCGTTACCGCAGAGACAGCACCCCATTATTTTAGCTTAGATCATACGGCCGTAATAGGATATAATACAAACGCAAAAATGAACCCTCCCCTGAGAAGTCCGGAGGATGTCCAGGCTATTAAAGGGGGACTGTCAGAGGATGTCATCGATGTGATTGCCACGGACCATGCGCCCCACAGCTCGCTTGAGAAGGATTTGGAATTTGATAGGGCCGCTTTTGGGATTATTGGTCTGGAGACAGCTTTGCCGTTGACCCAGGCCTTGGTTCGTGAAGGCGTGTTGACGCTACCTGAGGCCATGAGAAAATTATGCTATAATCCAGCAGTTATTTTGGGGGTGACAGGGGGTGTACTCAAAAAAGGGGTATCCGCAGACTTAGCCATTTTTGACCCGGAATGGGACTATATCTTGAAGGCGGAGGATATTCAGTCAAAAAGCCAAAATTCACCATTTATTGGAAGGCGTATGAAAGGGAGAAACATACTCACTATGATGGGGGGGAAAATTGTCTGGGAAAGAGTCGCAGAGCATTCTAGTGGTTGATGATGAGAGAAGCATGAGGGAATTCCTCGAAATCCTCCTAGCAAAGGAGGGTTACCAGGTCTCGCTTGCAGCCAGCGGCGAGGAGGCATGTCACATGCTTGGGAATGAGAACTTTGACCTCCTCATCACGGATATTAAGATGAAGGATGTTGACGGTATCGATGTGCTCAAGAAGGCCAAGGCGATAAGTCCTGAATCCATCGTCATTATGATTTCAGCCTTTGCCACCGCGGAAACCGCTGTCGAGGCGATGAAGGAGGGCGCTTACGATTACATCCCCAAGCCCTTTAAGGTGAAGGAGTTTAAGAAGATTGTTAAAGATGCCCTTCAATCGAAAAAACGAATCACCTATGGCGAGGCGGAGGGTCGATCAGAAAGTCGTTACCATTTCGGCTGTCTGGTTGGTGACAGCCCGCAGATGCGGAAGGTGTATGATTTGATAGAGCGGGTGGGACCGACAAAATCCAATGTCCTGATTTCGGGGGAGAGCGGGACAGGAAAAGAGTTGGTGGCCAAGGCTATTCATAGGCAAAGCCTTCGGAAAGAAAAACCGTTCCTGGTCATAAACTGTGCAGGAATTCCTGAGAATCTGATTGAAAGTGAGTTGTTCGGCTATAAGAAGGGAGCATTTACCGGTGCCACAACGGATAAAGAAGGCCTATTTGAGGTTGCGGACGGTGGTACGGTATTTTTTGATGAGATTGGAGAACTCTCTCCAGCCATTCAGGTAAAACTGCTGAGGGTCATTCAGGAACGCACATTCACTGCGGTCGGCGGCACAGAGGAGAAAAGCGTTGATGTCCGATTTATATCTGCAACCAATAAGGACCTGGAAGGCGAAGTCATTAAGGAGAAATTCAGGGAGGATCTTTTTTTCCGGCTAAATGTCATACACATTGCCATGCCCCCCCTAAGGGAGAGGACTGGGGATCTGTCGGTACTGGCGCAGCACTTCTTGGAGGAATTCTCCATGGAACTTGGTAAGGATGTGAAAAAGATCTCTGCCTATGCGATGGATATTCTGAGCCAGTATTCATTTCCAGGTAACGTGAGGGAATTGGAAAATATCATCGAACGAAGTGTTGCCCTGGAAACCTCTAACATTGTCCTGCCTGAGAGTCTTACCCTTTCAAATTTTCAAAGGGAGCGAACCAGGCAAGATCGACGTCAAAGGGATTTGACCTCCAAAGGGGTCAATCTCGATGGGGTTCTGGCTGAGATCGAGAAGGATTATATCCTCAAAGGTCTGGAGATGGCGCACGGCTCAAAACAGAGGGCAGCCGATCTTTTGGGGATCAGCATGAGATCCTTTAGATACAGGTTGGATAAGCTGGGGCTCCATACCTCCCATGATTAGTTTCCTTCGCCATGATCCTCTGGCGAGCGTCCAACCACCCCCCCTCCCCCAAATATTGGTATCCAGTGATGTCCAAAATAAATCAAAATCTAAGGTTCCCCTCCTCACCTGAGCAGAGCCCCACGGACTACAACGCCGGTGTCAACTAATATTTGCAAAATCCTAACCCGAGACTGTTGACTGGAAGTGACAAAAAACGTCACTGAATTGACGAAAAATGTGAATTTCGGAACGCTGGGTATTATGAGAGCTCAGACAGGGTTCAGGGTGCAGGAAAAATCGGAGGGTTAAGTACCTGAAAATATAATAATTATTTGCTGAGAAGGATAACTCCGTTTTCATGGCACGGGAATTGTATGCTAACAAATCAGAAGGGGAATCGTTTAACGACTCAACCGCAAAAACTCAAATACGTAAGGAAAGGAGGTGAACAACTGGTTTTAGGACTTCTCTGATATTGATCATGATCGATATTTAGATAAAAAATACTAGAACTGGGAGGAAAAAATGCTGACGAAATTTACTAACAAACAAGAGGGTTTCACGCTGATTGAGCTGATGATCGTGATTGCCATCATCGGTATTCTGGCAGCGATCGCCATCCCGCAGTTCTCAGCTTACAGGATGAGATCCTATAATGCAGCGGCGGAAGCCGACGTGAGAAATGCTGCAACAGCTCAAGAAGCCTACTATGTAGACAATCAAACCTACAAACCCGGTCCGACAAACTTGATTGGGGCCACCTACGGCTTTTACACTTCGCAGAACGTAAGCGTTGCTGGTGGCGCAGGTGCATCGCAATATACGATGACTTCTTACCACAGCTCGGGGAACAAGACCTATACGCTTACTGGCCCGGGTGGAACCGTAACCTCTAACTAGTGACCGGGATTCATTTATTGAAAGTGAACTGGCTTCCGAGCCAGTTCACTTTTTTTATTAATGAATAATCGACCCGATGGAGAAACTTGAGTCGTGATGAGGATGCGACCGCGATGACGTGTTCATCAAAGCGTTAGTATGAGCCCGCTTTTGGCATTTCCGCAGCTAGATTGCGGGTGAATTGCCGCAACTCTTCACTAATCGCAATGACATGTCAACATACTAAGTTCGTTTGTATGAGTCCAGGAACGAAGCGCTAGCCACGGTCTTCATAGAAATGAAAACAAATCAAGGACTTTCTGATCTTAATGATGCAACGAGGACATCCTATTGCAGGAAAGTTCTTTTCTCAATTTTCGTTCTATGTATTATTATTTTTTCGATATACGGGAATTCTCTAGACTGCTCTTGGCATTTTGACGATTTCCATAACATAAAAGACAATCCCCACTTACAGTTAAGGGATCTTTCTTGGAGCAGTATCGAGCGATCCTTATTTTCTGCCCATAAGCATTCCGCTACAACTTACAGGCCTGTAGCGGGCTTTAGTTTTGCCTTGAACTACTATCTTGGCGGGCATGATGTTATTGGCTATCATCTGGTGAACATCTTTGTCCATGCCTGTGCTTCCATTTTCCTTTTTCTGTTCATCTACCACACCCTTAATTTACCGTCGTTCAGAGACAAATACGCCTCGCAAGCATATCCCATAGCCCTTCTGAGCACGATCCTCTGGGCCATCAATCCTTTGCAGACTCAGGCTGTCACCTACATTGTCCAAAGAATGACCTCCCTAGCCGGTATGTTCTATATCATAAGCATGTACTTTTACGTGAAGGCAAGGTCCACGGAGAAAAGAGAAAAATGTGTCGTGTTTCTCGTCTTCTGTTTTATCTCCTTTGCCATGGCTTTTGGAAGCAAAGAGAATGCCGCCCTTCTTCCAGTGAGCCTGTTCCTTTACGAAATTCTTCTGGTTCAGAAAGAGCCAGGCTCTTTGTCACGTACGCAGAGAAAGGTGGTGGCCATTGTTTTCGTCGTGGCCATGTTGTTGGGGCTTATCTATGTGTACTTAAGGACCGACGGTATCCTTTCATTTTTGACCGAATATGAAGAACGGCCTTTTTCAGTAACAGAAAGGCTGCTAACCGAGTCTCGCATCATTTTGCTATATATATCGCTCTTGCTTTATCCTATGCCGGGCCGGCTCAGCATAGCCCACTCTGTTGAAATCTCAACCTCTCTCTTTGACCCTGTATCCACGTTTGGAGCCATTCTTTTCATAGCCGGGTCTGTGGGTGTATTGATTTTTGTGGCCAGAAAGCATCCGCTCATCTCCTTCTCCTATCTATTCTTTTTCTTAAACCACCTCATGGAGTCCAGCCTTTTGCCGCTCGAGCTGCTCTTTGAACACCGAAACTATGTTCCATCCATGTTTTTCTTCCTTCCCATTGCTATCGGGCTCTATCATCTTCTGGAGATGTTCGCAGAGCAAAAGAGGATGAAGTGCATCATTTCAGCTTTCATCGTTTTTCTGGTGATCATTCTTGGCCACTCAACCTTTGTTAGGAATTTCGCATGGAAGTCAGAAAAAACCCTTTGGATGGATGCGGTCAAGAAAGCCCCTGACGGATTCCGCGCTCACCATAATCTTGGGGTCTATTACCAAGACCATGGATTTCCCCAGAAGGCGATCTCAGCATTTGAAAAAGCCCTAAATAGCCCTGGTATCCAGCGGAAGAATGAGGTCGTTATTACGTACTATCAGCTTGGAAAGCTCTATGACGAACTCGGCGATTGTGAAAGAGCAAAATTCTTTTATGAAGAAGCCCTTCTCATACATCCTGCCTTTTCGCATGCCTTGGGAAATCTGGCATCTATTTATCATAGGGAAGGCGATTCCCTTGCAGCAGATGCTTATTTGATGAAAGCCATAGAGGCAGATCCAGATGACCCAACCATTAATTCTAATATGGGCCTTTACTGGTTGAGGGCAGGGTTTCCTGAAAAGGCTATGGATCATTTCATGAAATCGATGAAAGATGAGAATCTAAGGAAATCAGCGTTTTTGTATCTAGGAATCGCTTACAAGCAAAAAGGCTGGCTTGGTAAAGCGGCAGTCCACTTTCGAAAATCTGCAAGCGTCAATCCGCAAGATATCACCCCTCACCTCCATCTGGCGGAGATCTATCACAGGAGGGGTCATGACTCGATGAGTCGGTTTGAAGCAGAAAAGGTTGTGCGTATGATGACACATGGAAAAAGCCTTTTCTATCAAACCGTGGATCTTATCACCAAAAAAGGGAATTCAGGCGATGTCCAGCTTTGTGCGAGTATCATTCTTCCGCTGATTTATAAAGCCTTGGACAAAAGGTTTGGGGATTTACAAGAATGGAAAGCCCATCTTAAAAAAACGTTGGCTAAAGGTGGCGCGATCAACTAAAATATTAGTGATGGTCAAAAGTGCTTGCATGCATTATCCTTCCCCATGGGAAGCCTTTTGTCGGCCATGACCATTTTTCTCAAGGGGATATCTAAGGTGCTCATGAGTGGTGGCTAAAAATTAAGGGTT
>JASFTV010000059.1:0-14075 GCA_050050615.1 Desulfobacteraceae bacterium | reverse complement strand
GCTGGCACAGATCTACTGAGAACAGATGCATTGGTTTCACCCGAATTCGCACTGTCCCAGTATGAGGATGTGGCGTATCCACTCGAGAGATGTACGATATATGATGCTGGTTCGCGGTCATTTGATATCCCTGAATACATGGATGATGTCGTCGACTACTGGGAGCAAGTGAAGAAGCTTGGTGAAAGAGGTCTGACACTCCATGATGCGATGAAAGAAAGATGGCCGGAAACAGGATGGGACAATTTTGAAGAGTTCTCAAAGCAAAAAAGCAAGGAATGGCATGGTGTCGATGAACAGTTCTTGAAAGAACTGCATGGCGCTTTCAAGAGTAGATGGGATGAAAAATTCATCAAGATGTCCAAAACAAACAAACCACTCATCGAGCTTTGCAACAGAAGGATTTCCGAATTGAGCCGATGAAAAACTAAAAGGGGGCAGACCTGTTTTTAAATCGTAGATCTGCCCCGGTTTTCTTTTTACACATGGGAGCGATACGCTTCAATGAAGGCATGGATCTTATTTCTTGCATCTTCTAAATCTTGGTAAGCATGGCACTCGACACGACTTCCCACATACTTTGACCCGGCCTTTCCCTGCATGTATGCTGAGACGCTCTCTTCCAAACCCTGTTTGAACAAGAGTAAAATCGGCTTCCCCATGTGGATCATGTCTGATATTTCTCCACCAACTCCGAGACTCGGGTTGCTAATCTCGAAGACTCCCATGTCGGATTCCAAGAGCCAACGGTAATCCCTGTCATGAATGTAGGTGTATTCTAATTTGGCTTCCTTCTCAATGATTCCTGGTTGAGTCTGGTGGTCGGAGGCCACTTCATGCCCGAGCCCTGCAATCAGTCTTGGAAACTCGGCCAATTCCTCCTTCTTAACGAAGAGGTAACCTCCAAGCATAGAACACCCGAAGTACACGGTCATCTTCTTGGCTGGAGACGCACCACGAGAGCTTTCGTTATTTTTGGGCATGGTTTCAAGCCTCATGCAATTCAAAGGCGTTACTAAAAACACCAGCCCGCCATGATTCGTGGCAGGCCAGCCCGGGAGCCTCGGAGCAGAAGAAAAGATCTCATGACCTCTAAGCAATTCATAGAACGCAAACCATCTAATGTTCTCATTAACAAATTACCGCAATCAATTAAGGACCAAACTCTAGCCGTTGCCATGCATAGGTCTGTTATCATACGGTTTGTCATGCGTGAAAATCTGACCCACCCCTGACTACTTCTCAAATTGGAATATGCTTCTGCAGGTGAGTCTTAGCGGGCCAGAGATCTCTTCTGGTCTATGCGTGTAGATGGATTTCAGCTCCTCCTCACTCAACCATTTCTCATTGACCTGTTCCTCGTTCAATCTCACAAGCCCCATACGCCGATAGTATTTTGCCCTGTATACCTGAAATCTCTCTTTCTCTTTCTTTTGCGGGTACTCTTTTTCAAACCAGAAACCGCCCAGATATTCTACTTTTTCGCCTTTTAGGCCTGTTTCTTCCAGAAGCTCTCTCCTGGCTGAGTCGGGATAGGACTCACCGGATAACACATGACCGGCCGCGGAATGGTAGAGGCGCCCAGACTCTACTTTTATTTCCGAAGCTGTGGGTATCAAGTACTTGCCGTCCTCTCGCTGTAGCAACACGGCACCAACGCGGTGCCTCAAGCCCTCCTGGTGAACGACCGATTTTGTGGCCTGTCCAATGACGCGATCATTTTCGTCAATGATATCCAAATATTCTTCTCTCATCATTCTTGTCCAAAAACGAATCGGTGCTTCATGCGAGCCATGGGGATCTCTTTTCAAAAACGAAGAGTTTGCGGGAGGGACCATGCAAAAAGGGGCAGCGCCCATCCTTCGCAGTAGCCTGCTACGGAGGATAGAAAGGCGGGCGGCCCTTCGACTTTGCTCAGGGGCGTGAGCTTGTCGAACGGCGGACCTTCGCAGTCCATTCGATGGAAGCGCTTTCATGGCGATTCCCGGGAGGCCTTCCGCCCTGCCTGTCCCGTCCCTGCGGGGCCTCACCCAATACCCGGTGCTGATTCCCGGGCAACGGCTTTTCCTTTTTGAACAGAGCCCCTCGAACCCGGCCACAGCGGCAAACCGTCTTTGAAAGAGAATGACATCCTCCATCAAGTGAAGGCACTATAGGACAAGCGCTTGCGCGTGTCAACGGAGCGAGCGTGAAGCAACACGGTGAGTGCGCCTGCCCCTTTTACAGAAACGTCTTGACATCCTCTTGGAGCAAATTAGAATACCTGCCTAAAGAGCGCCGGGGTGACAAAAGCCTGACGCGAAATAAGGATGAGGGGAGACCTCAGGAGACGGTACCATGGCAGAGGGCGGCTGGCACGAGACGAAAATCAGAGTCAGATACAAGGATACGGATCGTTTGGGCGTTGTATATTACGGGAATTATCTCACCTACTTCGAAATCGGCCGAGCTGAGTTCATGCGTGAGCTGGGATTTCCCTACTCGAAAGTGGAAACTGACGGGTATAGTCTGGTGGTTATCGAAGCTGCAGCCAAATACCACGACAATGTAGGATACGACGAACTGGTCACGGTGAAAACGGCGATCACCGAACTGAGACCGGTGCGCATCCGTTTCGATTATAGAGTGGTTAGCGACCGAGGGAATCTGCTCGTAAGCGGTCACACGGTTCACGCCTGCACGAATTCGAACGGGAAGCCGACAAGAATCCCGCCCGGACTTAGGAGAATCATAGAAGAAAAACTCCAATTCAGTAATGCATAATCTCACCCTCAATGTTGAATATGTAAGCGATTAGGGCCGCCCTGGTCCACATACCGTTCCGTTCTTGCCTCCAGTATATCGCCCTTGGGTCGGGGTCGATAGCCACATCAATCTCATGTCTCCGAGGGAAGGGGTGCATAATCACCGCATTCGGTCTGACCTTTTCCATATTAGAGCTTGTGAGTCTAAATCTGGAGATATCCGTTCTACCTGATTCGCCGGATACGGCATCATGCTCATCCTGAATTCTGGTCATGTAGATGGCATCCGCATCAGCGAGCACATTTTCCAAAGCTTCCGTTTCAATCTGGTAAGGGATATTGTGCTTTTCCAAGAAGCTGCACACGTCCTTCTTCATCTGAAAGGCTTTGGGCGCCGCATAGATGATTTTCATGTCTTCAAAGTTTTTCATCAAGTAACTCAGGGATCTCACGGTTCTACCTCTCCCTAGGTCCCCGCACATCAGGATGGTTTTACCGTCAAGCCCCCCTAGGTTTTCAAAAGATCTTATAAGGGTATAGACATCGAGGATCGCTTGGGTGGGGTGTTGATCGCTCCCCGAGCCGCCATTTATGATAGGAACCGGGCGGTTGGACCAGACATTGAGGAGCCAAGCGGCGCGTTCGGCCATATTCTGTCCCTTGTGCCGCATGATGATCAAATCCGTATAGGATGAAAAGGTGCGCAAGCTGTCATCGTAGCTTTCTCCCTTCACTTCGGATGACACGCTGGGGTCGCGAATTTCAGATGTCCTTATCCCCAGAATGTGACAGGCATTCTCAAAAGAGAGAAAGGTCCGGGATGAAGGTTGGGCAAAATAGAGCATGGCCCGTTTGTGGCAAAGGAGATTTTGCAGGAAAAGCGAGCCGGATTTGCTTTTTGCAACAGACCGCAGTTGATTTGTAATCCGGTAGATATCCTCTAGAATCTGACGATTGAGCTGCTGTGAGATGATCATGTCATAAAGCCGGCCATCCCTTTCAAAATACTTGATCTTCTCCTCACTTGGCAGTTTTTCAAATTCCTCGAATTTTTCATCCAGGACTGACATGGGACCCTCCATGTAAAATTTTTCCGATTGTAAACGTTTGAGACAAAAAAGGCCAGGTATTCATCGAGGTGAACCCGCCGTTCGTTTGTGCTGATGAGCTCAACCTCCTCACCACCCTCACGCACCCCTTCCGCAAAAGCCTCAGCAAGGGCCTTGGTGTCCCCGAACTGCTCGCTGTGGTATATCACCAGGATTTTTCCCAGCAACGTCTTTCAAATCCACTTATAAGAAAAACGGTGATCCAATTGAAATACATAATCCAGGCGGCGCAAATTGTCACGACATAATTAGAAAATATCTTTCATAAAAGGCGGTGATAGGGTATTCTTGCCGGCATGATCGACCAGTACGCAGAGATCGTGTTCAATGATCAGATCACCTCTGAGACTTGGCTGATGGGACTGAGGTCTCCTGAAATCGTGAGTTCATCAAAGCCGGGGCAGTTCGTGATGATGCGCGTCCGATCCGGCTTGAATCCCCTTTTGAGACGACCTTTTTCCATATGCGGAATCAAAGCGGATGTTTTCCTGGTCCTCTACCGCGTTGTGGGGCAGGGAACCGCCATCATGGCGGAAACAAACGCAGGAGAAGAGTTGTGTGTCCTCGGTCCCCTTGGGAAAGGATTTCAACGGCCAAAAAGAGGTCAAATCCCGGTGCTGCTTGGAGGAGGCATCGGCGTGGCGCCGCTTCTTTTCATGGCCCAGTCCATGAAGACCAGAATGTTTCAGTTTATGATGGGATTCGGGTCCGCCAGCGAGATCATCGCTGTGGACCACGTGGCAGGCCACCGCATGGAGCTTTCCGTAGCTACGGATGACGGAACGAGAGGTCATGCTGGCCCGGTAACCGATCTCCTGGAAAGGTATTTGAAGAAACACAAATCTAAGAAACAGGCCATATCGTTGTTTGCCTGTGGCCCGAAACCTATGCTGAAGAGGGTGGCTGAAATGACCATGGATCGCGGAATCTCCTGTCAGCTTTCTTTGGAGGCGTCCATGGCCTGCGGGCTGGGGGCCTGCCAGGGCTGTGCGGTTAAGGCCTCTTCCAATGAAGACCGAACTTATTACCACGTTTGTAGAGACGGACCGGTTTTGCCGGTCCAGGCTATAGACTGGGATGCCCTCTAAGTCGTCGAGCCATCTCTTTTAAGGATCCCTACCCAAACCGAGAGGCCGCAAAAAAGATAATCACGAAAGCACGAAAAAATGGAATGATAAATTTCGTAACAGTTTAGCTCTATGAAAATTCCGCCGGTATTGGCCATGGGGGTCTCTTTTCAAAAACGAAAAGTCGCTGCCCGGCAACCAGCGTAAGGCCACGGGTGAGGCCCCGCAGGCGCGGGACAAGCGCGCGGAGAGCCTCCCGGGAATCACCATGAAAGTAGCTCCGTGGAATTGGCTACGAAGGTGCTCCGCCCGCCTTTGCTACCCCTTTTTGCATAACTGTCCTCGATGCCCTTCGTTTTTGAAAAGAGACCCCCATGGCCAATACTATCACCGAGCTGTTTCATAAGGCTCCTAAAATGTGACTAAATTTGTGTTTTCGTGATGAATGAGGCTTAGCATGGCTGTACCCACGCCTGATCTAACAACAAAACTAGGTTCTCTCGAACTCAAGAACCCAGTCATGACAGCGTCCGGCACCTTTGGTTATGGCTTGGAGTTTGATTCTCTGGTGGACCTCAATCACCTGGGGGCCGTCATTGTTAAGGGTCTTTCGCTAAGGCCCATAGCCGGTAACCCGCCTCCGCGGATTGTGGAGACGCCGTGCGGCATGCTGAATGCGATTGGACTGGCCAATATCGGCCTCGAAGCCTTTCTCAAGGATAAGCTGCCCAAGCTCAAAGGCCTGGACACCGAAGTGATCGTAAATATCTACGGTCACCATATCGACGAATATGGCGAACTGTCTTCTGCTTTGAAGGGCGTGGACGGGGTGTCCGCCCTGGAGGTGAATATCTCTTGCCCGAACGTGGAACGGGGCGGAATGGCTTTTGGGATCGACCCTGATGTTTCCGCGAGGGTGACGGAACGGGTTTTGAAGAACACGGATAAGCCGGTGATTGTCAAACTCACCCCCAATGTGACCGATATCAGGATTATCGCCAGGGCGGTGCAAGGGGCTGGAGCGCATGCCATCTCTTTGATCAATACGCTGACCGGCATGGCGATCGACGTGGAGAGCCGCACACCGAAACTGGCCAACATATCCGGAGGGCTTTCAGGGCCGGCCATTAAGCCTATAGCCCTCCACATGGTCTACCAGGTGGTCAAGACGGTTAGGATTCCCGTGATCGGTACGGGCGGCATCATGGATTCCAGGGATGCCCTGGAGTTCCTGATAGCAGGTGCCCGTGCGGTCGAGGTTGGGACCGCCAATTTTGTCAATCCGAGGGCGACCCTGGATGTTTTGGAAGGGATCAGGAGGTATTGCAGGGAAAAGGGCATTGATCATATCGGTGAAATCATCAGGAGCTTAAGGTTAGAGGCCGAAAGGGAACAGGGCAAGAAAGGCTAATAAGACAATGAACCAGAAGAGGACCACCCCGGAGCTAAAAAGCTGGACGTCCTCATAATAGTCCCTTTTCATGTCCATGGATGGTGTCTCCTGGTCGCTTTAATTGGGCGACGCCAATCTCATTTTTTGTCGATTTTGTCAACGAGTTTCTTGTAATAGATCTGTTTTTCTTCAAGGAGAGGGGATTTCTTCCCCATCATATTCAATTTCATGATCTTGTAATTGATCCTCTTGATAAGCTTGTATCTCTCCTTTTCGTCGGGGATATTGGCCAAGAGGTCTTCCATCTGTCTTATTTCTTTCTTTTCCTGAAGCTCCGGGGGGAGGCAGTCTGCATTTTTCAGAATTTTGTAAGCGATGCGGAGCTCCTCAGGGATGTGGCCTTCATGCTCAAAGGCCAGAGGTTTTCCCTGGCCGGGGAGATTGTCAAACTCTCCCTTTTCCTGGGCCTCCTTAATCTTCCGTTCAACCATTTTCAAATAGCCAAACATACGGTCAGATCCTTTCCTTGCTAGGCCATAGGGCGAGATCCACATTGGAAATTGACAGTTCGCCGGAGGGTGCAAATCTCTTAGCAACGTTCAGAAGTGTACTCATGGCCTCCCCCAATGGGTAAAGGGGCAGAAAGATGAGACCATAGCCACGCAAACACTTTTGAATGATACGAATCTGCTAGGCAAACCTAAACATATAGAATCTAGTAGAAATTTGCAAGTTTGATAAGTATCCTTTGTTCTTGACAGAATAGACCGTATTGGATATGGCCTCATCGAGAAGTTTACCCAGACCTGAACCATTGCGCTCATCCTTGAAGGGGCCATCCTTGGCGGGCTCAGCGAGTGGCGGCAGGACGCCACGCCTTCCGAGCCCCTTTTGGGAGGTAAATGAACCTCCCTGCAGTCCTGCGGGAGAGGGACAAGTTAAAGCCCCGCGCCGGGGTCAGGGATTCTTAGGCCATGATCGATGATCTAGACAAAAAGATCATACAGCTCATCCAGGGGGACTTACCTCTGGACAGGAGGCCATTTGCCATTTTGGCTGAAAAGCTTGGCATCACCGAAGATGAATTTGTTGAAAAAGTCAGGGGCTTAAAGGAACAGGGCATCATTAGGAGATTTGGTGCCACCTTGCGCCACCAGGAGGCCGGGTTAAGCTCCAATGCTATGGTCGCCTGGAAGGTGCCGGATGAGCGAATAGAAGAGGTGGGAAAGGCGATGGCCGAATTTCGTGAGGTGACCCACTGCTATCAAAGAAAAAAAGAGAAGGGTTGGAGCTACAACCTTTACACCATGATTCATGGTGATGATGAGGATGAATGTCACAGAATTGCCCAGAGGATGTCACAGGAGACGGCTATCGAGGAATATGCTTTGCTTTTCAGCGAAAAAGAGTTTAAGAAGACGAGTATGGAATACTTTTAGAATTGACGATTGAAGATTGAAGAATGACGAATGACCAATGACAAATGACCAATGACAAATGACCAATGACAAATAACGACTGACCATAGAACACCGGCTTTCGCGGAGCGATATCATGGGAAAAAAATCATCGGCTCTTTTTGAGAAGGCAAGGAATTTAATACCCGGAGGTGTCAACAGCCCGGTAAGGGCTGGGAAAGCGGTGGGCGTGGATCCGCCGTTCATTGCCAGGGCAGAAGGTTGTTTTTTGTGGGATGTGGATGGAAACAGCTATGTCGATTATGTCTGCTCTTGGGGCCCTATGATTCTCGGTCATGCCCACCCAGTGGTGGTAAAAGCCCTCCAGGAGAAGATCCCGAGAGGGACCAGCTATGGGGCGCCGACAGAGCTGGAAGTGGAAATGGCGGAAACCATTATCGACATGGTCCCTTCCATTGAGATGGTAAGGATGGTGAACTCTGGTACTGAGGCGACCATGAGCGCCATCCGCTTGGCGAGAGGCTTCACAGAGAGAGAGAAAATCATCAAGTTCGAAGGCTGCTACCACGGACACGCAGATAGTTTGATTGTATCCGCAGGTTCGGGGGTGGCCACTCTTGGCATTCCAGGTTGCCCCGGCGTGCCTGCGGACCTGGCCGGCCATACCCTCTCTCTCCCCTTCAATAACTTGGAGGCGGTCATGGAGGCGATGGAGAAATTCGGTTCAGAGGTAGCCGCCATTATCGTGGAGCCAATTCCTGGAAATATGGGCGTCGTTCTTCCTGACAAGGCATTCTTGGGGGAACTGAGGGAGATAACCCTTAAACACGGGTCTATGCTCATCTTTGATGAAGTGATTAGCGGTTTTAGAGTCAGCCCCGGCGGGGCCCAGGCGCTTTATGGGATCATGCCCGATCTCACCTGTCTGGGAAAGATCATTGGTGGCGGGTTGCCCGTGGGTGCTTACGGCGGGAGAAAGGAGATCATGCAAAGTATGGCTCCTGAGGGGGGGATATACCAGGCGGGAACCCTGTCAGGGAACCCGCTCGCGATGGCTGCTGGTCTTGCCACATTGAAGGCACTTCAAAAGGGCAACATCTATCAAGAATTGGAGGAGAAAGGTCAAACACTCTTTTCAGGGCTGGAGACCGCAGCCAGATCAGCCGGCTTGAATGTGGCCGTGAACCGGGTCGGCTCCATGGGCTCCCTCTTTTTTACGGCAGAGGCCGTGAAAGATTTTGCCTCTGCCAAAAAGAGTAATGGCCAAATTTTTGCGGGATTTTACTCAAGCATGCTCGAACAGGGCATTTACTTGGCGCCATCTCCTTTTGAGGCTTGGTTTATTTCAACGGCACATGACCAAAATAGCATTCAAAAAACCATTGAATGCGCTTCAAAAAGCTTTGCCTCCTGGTAGGAAGAAGCAAGGAAAAATTCGTTGACTTTGGCGGAAAACCTGTGATAGGGACAGGCCGCAAATCGGCTTTTGTACGTGATCAGGGGACTGGTTTTATAATCCTCAATGGATAAAGAAACCAAGAGACTTATCAGGACCTTGGGGTATCTGAGTACCATGGGTCTGTCCATGGCCCTTTCTATTGGTATAGGCGCTCTGTTAGGTTATTATCTTGACAAAAAGTTCGGGACAGGACCCTGGTTGTTTTTTGTCTTTTTGGGCTTTGGTATCGCGGCAGCATTCAGAAATCTCTATGTCATGTACAAAAAGGGAAAAGACATTTTTGGATACTGAGTGAAAAGTGAAGGCTCCCCACCTACAGGGTGAGTCCTGGGGAATTCGGTTCTGCGAACCCCTACGGCGATTCCAGAGGACGGGGCCTCACTGGGGGCCCCACTGGAAGGCCTATGATGCTAACTGGGGGTTTTGGGGGCTGTTGTCCCCCAAAGCGGACCAGGCACTTTACAAGCCACAGCCCAAGACTCCTGACCCCACCTATAGGACAAGGCTTCTTAGGATCAGTGATGGACTGGGAAGTAGTGTACAGAGACTTGAAAATTCTAAATTGGACAGTTCTTCTAATTCTTTCTGCTGTAAGCTATTTTTTTGCGAGTCACTCCCTCAGCCTGGGTGTCATCCTCGGAGGGCTGATCATTATAGCCAACTTCAATGTCCTGCAGTATACGATCCGCCGGGCTTTTACGCCTGGGGGTGTCATGATTAGGGGCAAGGCCTCTATCATCTTAAAATACTACTTCCGGCTTTTGGCGCTGGGGGTAATCATCTACTTCCTGATCGCCAAAGGATGGACTGATCCGGTGGGTCTGACCATTGGCCTTTCTACAGTGGTCATCAGTATAGTCATTTTCGGGGTTCACGCGGCCCTGAAAACCATGAGCAGGGAGACGAGCTGAGCGTGGAACATCATTATTACTTCTTGGTCGAGATTCTGAGCGACCTTGGTCTAGAACATTTTGCGCATGAAGCAGCACACGTGATCCATTCATGGCTGGTGATGGCTATTCTGATTGTCGGGGGCTTTCTGCTCGCCAAGGGGGTGCGATTGATTCCCAGGAAGGGCCAGAATTTACTTGAGGTGATTATCCAGGGTCTGGAAGATTTTATGGTGGAGATCACCGGGCCGGAAGGCAGGGCTTTCTTTCCTTTTATTGCCACCATCTTCCTCTATATCTTTGCGTGCAATTTGCTTGGGCTCATACCCGGTTTTTTCTCTCCCACCGCAAACATAAATACTCCCTTGTCCATGGCTATATGTACCTTTTTCTTGACCCACATAATCGGGATCAAGTTTCATGGCGTCAAATATATCAAGCATTTTCTTGGCCCTTCATGGGCTTTGGCTCCTTTGTTGTTCATTATTGAAATGATTGGACACCTGGCCCGCATGCTATCTCTGAGCGTTCGACTCTTTGGCAATATTTTTGGTAAGGAAAAGATTCTCGGTATCCTGTTTGGTCTTGCAGGCCTCTATCTTGCCCCTCTACCCATCCTATTTTTGGGAGTACTGGTGAGTTTTATACAGGCCGTCGTCTTTACGCTCCTGTCCATAGTGTATTTTACTCTTGCCATGGAAGAGGCACATTAAGTCCTTAAATTACAGAAATGTAATAGTTTTGGGAAAAAGTAAGAAAGAGAGGAGGAGGACATGTTGAAAAAAGGTGTACTAGGAATTCTGGCACTGATTCTGGTCTTAGCAACGGCCTCGTTGGCAATGGCAGAGGATGGCCCCGCCAAGGCTGCGGGCTTGTGGTCCTTTTTTGGCATTGCAATTGCCTGTGGTTTCGGTATTGGTGTCGCCGCCATGGGGACCGGCCTTGGTATGGGTCACGCCATTAATGGGGCACTCCAGGGGACAGCAAGGAATCCTGAAGCAGGGGGAAAAATTATGACCACCATGATCATCGGTTTAGCTCTCGTTGAGGCTCTTTGTATCTACGCACTGCTGATCTGTTTTATCCTTGCTTTCAAGATTCCGGATCTGGGTCCCATGCTGGACGCCATTGTTAAGTCTTTTGGGAGTTAAAAAAACGCTTGTGTGCGGCTTTCCGTTGTATGTACCCGAAGCTTCCTGTTGTGAGGTGGGTAAGAGGGCCAGCACCAGCGCTTTCCTCTTTTCCCCTTTGGAGTAATGGAGTTTTGAAGTATCGGATGTTCTTCTCCTCATCACTCCATTACTCCATTATCGCAGTTTAGACATACTGAAAACCTTTTTCAAGATTCGTCCCGTATAGGATTCCCTGATCTCCACAATCTCTTCAGGCGTACCAGCGCCTACCAGATAGCCGCCTCTTTCACCGCCTTCCGGACCGAGATCAAGGACAAAGTCGGCTGTCTTTATGACATCCATGTTGTGCTCAATGACTAGGACCGTATTGTTGAGTTCCACCAGGTAATTCAACACCTCAAGAAGCTTTTGAATGTCCGCAAAATGGAGCCCTGTGGTGGGTTCATCAAGCAGGTAGAGGGTCCTGCCTGTATCCCTTTTGCTCAGTTCCCTGGACAGCTTTACCCTCTGAGCTTCACCGCCCGAGAGGGTCGTCGCTGACTGCCCCAGCTTGATGTAGCCAAGGCCCACATCAATAAGGGTTTTCAATTTATTCTTTATGCTGGGCACATTTTCAAAAAAACTGTAGGCCTGGTTGACGGTCATGTCAAGGACATCGGCGATATGGTATCCTTTATACTTGATTTCCAGCGTGTCCCGGTTAAAACGAAGGCCCCTACAGGCTTCACAGGTGACATAGACGTTAGGAAGGAAATGCATCTCTATCTTGATAATCCCGTCGCCGTTACAAGCCTCACATCTTCCACCCCTCACATTGAAGCTGAACCTCCCGGGTTTATAACCTCGCATCTTTGAATCAGAAAGCATTGAGAAGAGTTCCCGTATATAAGTAAACACCCCCGTATAGGTGGCAGGGTTGGAGCGTGGCGTTCTGCCGATAGGGCTTTGGTCGATGTTGATCACTTTATCAATGTGGTGTATGCCACGAACATATTCTACCCGTCCCACTTTGACCTTGGATCGATAAAGCTTTTGGGCCAGAGCGGGAAAGAGGGTCTCATTTATCAAACTGCTCTTGCCTGAACCGGAGACGCCCGTCACACAGGTAAAGGTTCCAAGGGGGATATCGACCAAGATATCTTTCAGGTTGTTTTGCTTCGCCCCCCCAATGGCCAAGACCTGACCGTTTCCGGGTCTCCTAGAATTGGGAATGGGGATCGACCGCTTTCCTGCAAGATATTGCCCTGTCAAAGAGGTTTCACTTTTCGTGAGCTGCGCAGGCGTCCCTTGGAAGACAATATCGCCCCCCTCCATCCCGGCGCCCGGTCCCATGTCTACCACGTGGTCTGCAGAGAGGATGGTTTCTGTGTCGTGCTCTACAACCAGAACCGTGTTCCCCAGATCTCTCAGATGCTTTAAGTTCCTTAAGAGGCGGAGATTGTCCCTTTGATGCAATCCGATACTGGGCTCGTCCAGGACATAGAGAACGCCGGCCAGGCCTGAACTGATCTGGGTGGCCAGCCTGATTCTCTGGTCCTCACCACGGGAAAGGGTGGATGAGGATCTGTCAATGGAGAGGTAGTCCAAACCGACGCTTTTCAGAAACCCGAGACGCTCTTTTATCTCCTTGAGGACTCTATCGGCGATAACTTCTTCTTTAGGATCAAGCTGAAGATTGTGAAAAAATTCATGTGCCTTTTCCACGGAAAAAGAGGTGATGGCGTGAATGGGTTTTCCGTCGACAGTAACGGCCAGGCTGACAGGTCTCAACCGGGCGCCGTCGCAACCCGGACAGGGCATGATGCTCATGTAGTTTTCTATCTCTTCCCTGACCTGGTATGAGTCTGTTTCATGGTAACGTCTTTCCAGGTTCGGTATGATGCCTTCAAAGGGGCGTTTATAGAAGTGGCGTCGCTTGTCCCTTTCAAAATAGAACTTGATCTCTTCTTCTTTGGAGCCAAAGAGAAGGATATTCCGAACATTTTTCGGAATGTCCTCGAAAGGGCTGTAAATATCTATGTGGTAGTGCTGGCAGATGGAATCCATCATCTGCTGGAAATAGAGGGAATGCCGGTTTGCCCAAGGCTTTACGACCCCCTCTTTCAAGGACAAGGCGGGGTCGGGAATGATCAGGTCAGGGTCCAAATATCTTTTTGTGCCCAGGCCGCTGCACTCCGGGCAGGCTCCTTGAGGGTTATTAAATGAAAACATCTGTGGCGTCAGTTCAGGAATACTGATGCCACATTTGTTACAGGCGGCTTTTTGGCTGAAAAAGATCTCCTTAGATTCCAAAACATCAACGACAGCCTGACCTTCCGAGACACTGAGAGTGAGTTCCATGGAGTCTGTCAGACGACGCTTGATCTCCTTGTGGATGACCAAACGATCCACGACAACGCTGATGGCGTGCTTTTTGTTTTTGTCGAGGGCAATATCCTCTTCCAGGAGCCTGATTTCCCCGTCGATACTAACCCTGGTAAAACCGTCCCTTCGAAGTCGCCGAAGGAGACGGGCATGTTCCCCCTTCTTCCCGTCAAGCAAAGGGGCGAGGATCTGGACCTTGGTGCCTTCACCCAGATCCATGATCTGATCCACAATCTGCTGCGTTGTTTGAGGGCTTATCTCCAAACCGCATTGCGGGCAATGGGGATGACCTATCCTGGCAAAAAGGAGCCTCAGATAGTCGTAGATTTCTGTTGCGGTGCCAACGGTTGACCTGGGGTTTCGGTGGGTTGTGCCCTGCTCTATGGATATGGCGGGAGAAAGTCCCTCTATGGCGTCTACCTCCGGCTTGTCCATCTGTTCCAAGAACTGCCGGGCATAGGCAGAAAGGGATTCCACATATCGTCTTTGGCCCTCGGC
>JASFTV010000058.1:0-14171 GCA_050050615.1 Desulfobacteraceae bacterium | reverse complement strand
TTTTGGAGGCGACAAAGTCAATCAGCGTCTGCGGATCCAGCGACTTCCCTGGTTGTAGGACGCAAACGGCCTTGATCGCCTCGCCCCACTTTTCATCCGAGACACCGATGACGGTCACCTCGGTAATGTCTTCATGGTCGAGGATCGCCTTTTCCACCTCGGCAGGATAGACATTCTCTCCCCCCGGCTTGATGAGCTCCTTCTCCGCTTTTCGCTTCACGTACCAGAGGTATCCATCCTCATCAAAACGGCCGATATCTCCTGTGTGATGCCAGCCGTTGCGAAAGGTGTAGGCGTTGTCCTCGTCCAGCCCCCAGTATCCGAGAAACACCATGGGAGAACGGACGCAGATCTCCCCGGGCGTTCCCACGGGGACCATATTGCCGTAATCGTCAAATAGGGCCACCCTTGCAAGAGGCGTGGGTCGGCCTGCACTGCCCGGTTTCTCTTCCACGAGACCCGCTGTTACCCCCAAGACTTCTGTCTGTCCGAATCCGGTCCCGTACTTGGCATTAGGCACAAGTTTTAGGAAGCGCTGAATACTATCTGGGCTGTCAAGTCCTGAAACGTATCGAATACTCGATAAATCGTAGGAGCCCTCCTCGTATTTGTCCATGAGCATCTTTAGGATCGGGGCAAAATTAAGAAAAATGGTGCCTTTTTCTTTTTCAATGAGTTCCAAGGTGCGTTCAGGGTCAAAACGCTCCACGATCACATTCTTTCCCCCGGCCTGCATCACGGCCATGGCCAGGGCGAGTCCCGCAATGTGAAAGAGGGGGAGAATACAGATGTGACAATCCTCCGGTCCGAGACCGTTACTATGCATCAGCCACAAGTTTGTGTACACAACATTAGCCTGGCTCAAGAGGGCACCCCGGGGACGGCTCGCTACAGCCGCCGTATGAATAATCACGAATCCGGAATCTGCCGGGATGTCCAATTCAGGTTCAGGGTCCTCTTCGGAATAGAGTTCTTCAAAGGGCCGAAATCCCTCAGCCACTCCCCCCCCGCCGATGGTATAGCATGTTTCAATGGATTTGACCTTGCTTGCGGTTTCTAAAACGATTTTGCGGTACTCCGGACCCGCAAAGACGAACTTCGGTGTACAGTCATTTAGGACATTCTCCATTTCTTTTTGCTGAAAACGCCAATTCACAGGAAGTAGGATGGCGCCAATCTTTGCAACCGCCCCGTAAAGGATCATGAATTCATCGCAGTTGTACGCGACCACGCCAAGCCTGTCCCCTTTCTGAATGCCCGCCCGGAGAAGACCAGCAGCCAATCTGTCGCATTTCTCTTTGAATTCCTTGTGTGTTAAACGGATGTCGTTGAAAACAATGGAATCCTGGTCAGGATAGACCTGGGCATTACGGCAGATGAAGTCATAAATCGTGTAGTCATGAAGTCCCATATCTTTCGCCTCCACACAAGAATACTACCCAATTGGGTTGAGAACTTTGGAAAATCATTCCTTCACTCGGAGACATAGGGAAGGGGCCAGATCCGAAAGTAGTCTCTGAATTTTATCCATACACCCACTAGCCCCTCTGGTTCGAAAATGATGAACAGGATGATAAGCCCTCCAAAGACCAGTTCCTTCATGGGTCCAAGATAGATGGTGAAGTTGGGATCATAGACTCGGCCGATATAACTGACAATGAGATCCAGCAGAACGGGTACGAGGGTAATGAAGACAACGCCGAAAACGGTACCGACCAATCTTCCCAGACCTCCAACCAGTACCATGATGAGGAAGATGATGGAATTAAGGAAGACATAGTCCTCGGGGATCGCGGTTCTAAGCAATCCAGCAAAGAGGGCCCCAGCGATACCCGCATAAAAGGCGCTGATGGCAAAGGATAGGAGCTTGTATCGGAAAATAGATATGCCAATGATCTCCGCGGAAACATCATTATCACGAATGGCGATAAAGGCACGGCCGATCTTCGAGCGTGTGATATTTTTGGCTCCCCACATCAGGATGATCGCTAAGACAAAAAGGAACAAGAAGTAGTACTGGTTCTTTTCGAGAGAGAGACCAAAGAGATGGGGAGTGGGAAGCTCAATCCCCCTTATTCCTCGAGTCACACTATCCCAGTGTATGATGACGTATTCGATGACAAACTGGAAGGCCAGGGTGGCCACCATGAGATAGAAACCTTTGATGCGAAGGGAAGGAATGCCCACAATGACTCCACATATAGCCGCTAAAAGGCCGGCAAGGAGTATGGAAAGAGAGAAAGGGCATCCCAGGTTTGTGACTAAAAGGGCTGAAGTGTAGGCACCCACCCCCATAAAAGCGGCATGACCCAGCGAGAGCAGGCCCGTAAATCCGACCAGGAGGTTGAGGCCGATGGCGGCGATGAGGTTGACCAGGATCAGGTTCGCAATAAAATAATGATACTCGTTGGCACCAATCCCGAACCTGGACCCCACTAAGGTGAGGGCCACAGAGAGAAGAAGAATGGCAAACCAGACCCTCTTAAACCGGGTGCGGAAAATTGTCTCGTCCTCTCTATAGCTGAAAACCGCTGTGGAGGAAAAATAGGCATTATACAATTCGGCCAAAGACCTCAATAATCTACCTCCTCTATGGCAACAGTCCCCTTGAATGTTGAGATTCGACCATCTTCATAACGTACCTTAATGTCCAGATCATGCTCGTTCTTGGTCTGATAGAGATCTTTGATCAGGGTATCGTATCTCTCGTTGACAAAGGCACGTCTCACCTTTCTCGTTCTCGTCAGTTCACCATCATCAGGATGAAGCTCCTTCAGGAGGACGGCAAATCGCTTTATCCTGATATTTTCCGGAAATCGCTCACAGAGCTTTCGTATCTCGCTCCGCACCAACTCGTAAACCTCCCGTCTCTGGGAGAGATCCTGGAAGGTGGTAAAGGAGATTCCTCTCTTTTTGGCCCAATTTCCCACGTTTTCGAGGTCAATGCTCACAAAGGCTGCCACATAGGGCCTTTCTGCCCCGCACACCACGGCCTCATGGATGTAGGGGCTGAATTTAAGCCGAGTCTCAATGTCTTGAGGGGCAAATCTCGTCCCATCCTGAAGCGTCATGATATCCTTGAATCGATCGAAGACATAAAGGTGGCCATCCTTGTCGAAATAGCCGGCATCCCCCGTTCGAAGGTAACCATCCTCTGTATAGCCCTCTTGAGTGGCCTTCTCATTTTTGTAATAACCCAGGTGAAGGTTTTTTCCTTTAACAAGAATCTCGTCATCTTGGGAGAGCTTCACCTCCACCCCAGGGATAGGTACACCGACGGTCTCGGGTCTCACGTCGTCCTCCCAGTGGGCGGTGGCAATCCCAGCACATTCGGTCTGGCCGTATACCTGACGGAGATCGATTCCCAGGCCCTTGAAATACTTGAAAACCTCCGGTGCGATGGCCCCTCCCCCTGTTACGGCCATCCTCACCCGTCCAAGCCCGACCTTATTCTTGAGAGGCCGGAGGACAGAGAAGGTTAGAACACGGTGAAGAAACCGGTACCATTGCCCGGGGCTTTTCCCCGCCAGATCCGCTTCCGTACATTTCAGGGCCGTCCGGATGGCCAGATTATAAAAATATCGTTTGAACAGATCGGCATTGTCCATGGCGGCCTGGATGGTGGATATAATAAATTCCCAGGTGGCGGGGGTCCCGCCGAAATAAAAGGGTTGAAGCTCCAGGAGATCCTTATGGACCGTCTCGGTCTCCTCCGGAAAGTTGTAACGAGCGCCCACCATCAGGAATCGAGTGACGTTAAATAATTGCTCTCCAATCCAGGCCAGGGGGGCGACGGAGATGAGTTCGTCCCCCCTGCGCATTTCCACCGTCTTTCCATAGCTCTCTGCGGACAGGACGAAGTTCGCATGGCTGAGGATGGAGAGCTTGGGCTGAGCGGTGGTGCCCGAGGTGGTGAGCATTATGGCAGGTTGGGAGGGATCGGTTTCCGCCGCCCTTTTGGCAAGAAAGTCCTCTTGGCCTTTTTCCTCCTTGGCGCCCATTTCAAGGGCCTTTTCAAAACGTTCCAGGAAAGGGTATTCCTGATAGTAGTGGCTCATGCCCCGGGAATCCCAGACGATGACCCGTTCAATGCCATCTCCGATTCTTTCCCAGATGGTGAGGAGCTTGTCCACCTGTTCCTGGTCCCGGACCACCAGAAACCTGGCATCAGAATAGGCGATCAGGTACCCAATCTCCTCGGCCAGGCTGTCTGGATATGCGCCGGTGGGCAATCCTCCGGCGGCCATGCATCCAAACTGGGCAATGACCCACTCCGGTTTGTTGTCTCCTATGATGGCCAATTTGTCGTTCGGCTTGAAACCCAGCACCCGAAGGCCCAAGGCAAGCCGTTGAATGTTCTGGTGAAACTCGAGCCATGTCATGGGGCTCCATACACCGTATCTTTTCTCCCGCATGGCCACCTCATCGGGCATCTCTTGGGCGTTCTTCACAATGAGACCGATCAGCGTTTGCTCGAGCATGATGTCCCCTAACTCTTTTTTTGCCTTCCCAGATAGGCCTCGATGACCCTGGGATCTGCCTGCACTTCCTCGGGGGAGCCCTCAGCAATCTTGGTCCCGAAATTCAGGACACAGACGCGATCCGAGAGGTCCATGACTGCGGCTAGATCGTGTTCGATCCAGATGATGGTCACCCCCAGGTCTCGGTGAATATCCAGAATATAGCTTGCGATATCCTCTTTCTCCTCAACGGCCATTCCAGACATGATCTCGTCCAAGAGGAGTAGCTTTGGCCTCATCGCGAGGGCCCTAGCCATATCCACCCTTTTGCGAACACCGATGGGAAGGATTCCGACCGGGGAATATCGAAAGCTTGACAGTCCCATGAAATCGATGATCTCCTCCTCAATTTTCGTGCGATGTATCATCTCATCGCGGACGATGTTGGGAAGTCTGAAAAAGCTTCCCAGAAGCGAGAACTTCATGAGAAAGTGCCGACCCAACTTGATGTTGTCCAGCACCGTCATACCCTGAAACAGTTCCACCTTCTGAAACGTCCTGGCTATGCCGAGGGTTGCCACGCTATGGGGTTTAATGTCCTTCAATTCCTTTCCATCGAATATGATGCCGCCCCACTCAGGCCGGTAATGCATATTGATGCAATTGAGCAGGCTGGTCTTCCCTGCCCCATTAGGCCCGATGATTGAGAAGATAACGCCTTTTTCCACCCCCAGAGTTATAGCATTGAGGACTTTTATCCCTCCAAAAGAGAGGTGCAGATCTTTGACCTCTAAAAGGACGTCTATTTTTGCGCCTGTCACAGCCATCGTTTTCGCCTCTTGTATCGCTTGGCGTCCTTGTAGCTCTTGCGTTCCTTTTCCCCGGATCCCAGATAGAACTCCCGGACATCCTCATTGTCGAGAAGCTCCCGGGAATCTCCTTCCAGAACGATACGCCCCACCTCAACCACATAGCCACGTGTACCAATGTTGAGGGCTGCGTGGGCATTCTGTTCAACAAGCATCATGGTGATTCCCGATTGATTGAGTCGCCGGATGATACCGAAAAGCTCCTCAGTGATTATGGGGGCTAGTCCCAAGGAAGGCTCATCCAGGAGCATGATCCTCGGCTTTGTCATCAGGGCCATGCCGATGGCCAACATCTGCTGCTCCCCGCCCGAGGCATAGCCAGCTCTCTTGTGCTGGATTGACCGGAGCACGGGGAAATACCCATAGACATCTTCCATGTGAGCCTTCACCTGTTTATCCCATCGGGAGAAAGAGGCGGCCCCCAGGTTTTCCTCCACGGTGAGATACCAGAAGACCGGTCTATCCTCCATGACATAGGTCACGCCGTATCGTTTCATGATATCGGTTGCATCGAGCCCCTTGATGGAGGCCCCCTCCATCTTGATGTCCCCGTCGATGATATCTCCGTCATAGAAATTGATCATCCCCGAGACAGAGCGCAAAAGGGTGGTCTTTCCTGCGCCATTGGCCCCGATGATGACCAGGACCTCACCGTCATTGACATCCATGGAGATCCCGTTCAAAACGGAGATCACATCGTGATAGACGACCCGGAGATTTTCAATGGCAAGCATTATCACACCCTCTCGATCCGGACGGTCCCGAACAGCCCATACGGCCGGATGAAAAGTACGATTAGTAGCAGAATATAGGGGGCTACATCTTTGAAGCCAATCAAACCCATGGGCTCTAGGTAGGCTCCCGCCAGGGATTCACAGATACCCACAATAATTCCACCGACAAGGGCGCCGCCAATACTGTCCATCCCACCAATGAGAACCACAGGTATGGCTCGAAGGCCAACGATGCCGGTAAGGCTGGAGAGCGCGCCGAAGTTGGAGATCATGATGCCTGCAACGGCGATGCAGACTGAGCTCATAGCCCAGACAATCATTAGAATGAGGCGGGCATCGATGCCGAAGGCCATGGCCTTGGCCTGGTCTTCGGAGGTCGCTCTGATAGCCAGACCCCAGCGTGTGCGAAAAAGAAAGACCATAACCAGACCAAATGTCCCCAAACACAGGATTCCGGCCCAGATGGGATCGGACAGGAACAGGAGATAGCCTGTCTCCAATGTGATATCGGGCAGGTCGAGAAAGAAGGAGTAGGTGTGCGAGCCGAAAACAATTTGAACAGATGCCCTCAAGAAAAAGCCCAGCCCAAGGGTGACGATCGTCATGGCGATAGGAGATCGGCCTATGAGGGGTTTGATGGTGAGTCGTTCAACGATGGCACCAGTGATCGCTGCGGCCAGCAAACCAAGGGGCAGGGCAATAATAAAGGGGAGATTCAGATCAAAAAACAGGACATAAAATAGGAAGGCGCCAATGACGAGAAACTCCCCAATGGCAAAGTTGAATGCTTCTGAAGCCTTGTATATGACAACGATACAAAGACCCAGAACAGCATAGACCAGGCCCACTAATATCCCGGAGCCCAGGGCCTGAACAAGATCTGTCATCATGGCCTCCTGGAAATTGAGGTTTTCCTATCGCACCCACGTCAGGAACCTACCACTTAATTGCATTAACCGACGCCATCATAATGTCATTGCGAGGACCCCGCACTTGATGCGGGGGACGAAGCAATCTCCTGGAAGATATTGAAAACACAGGCTTTCCTAATATGAGATTGCTTCCCCCCGACTGGATCGGGGGTCGCAATGACGCTTTAGATCTCTATGCTTAATTATGCAACTTAGCTAGGTTCTCCCCTCACAAGGAGAGGTCATTTTCCCCTGCATCAGCCCACCCCTACCGGTGGAGAATCGATGCCGTGATTTCAGTATGAACAATGATTAGAGCAAGGACCCCACACAGCAAGACCATGTGGGATCCTAAGGGGATGCGCTCTCGCCTACCACTTGACCTTGTCGGTATTGATCCACTCGCTGATGGGGACCACAGCTCCCGTGGGAACGGGTTTGCCTCCCACCTCGACCATTTTGACCTTTGCCCAAAAAATCCTCAGCATAGGTATGGTATGGGATCTGTAAGCAAATGACTTTCCGCCAAACATGCCCTTGAAGTCCCAGACCATGTTGTCCAGGGCCTTTTTGACCCCTTCGCGGGTAAGATTGCCGGCGTTGTCCGCATCCGTAAGGGCCTTCTGGATCATAAGGGCATAGGTTAGTCCCTCCATGTAGAGGAACATGTCTTTGATGCCTCCTTTTAGACCTTTCTTGTATTCTTCAGGGCGGTATTTCTTGGCAAAATCGTGGGCAAGTTTTACCATGGGGTTGAGCATAGGGGTCTTAGCCCTGGGCACGGCATCCAGAAAAGGCCGGGTGGCTACCCCGACATATCCATCATAGGCCTCTTGAGCAACGAGAATCCCAAATCTTGAGGTCGTGTAGTGAGTCCCCATGAGCTGGACGCCTTTGAGGATCTTTTTTGCGGTCTTGAAGAAGATGGCCGTATAACCCGCAGCTCCCGAATAACCATGATAGACCACGTACTGGGCCTTCGCTTTACGCAGCTGCATACATTCGCTGGTGGCAGATGTGGCCGTGTAAGGGTACTCGATCTCCGCAACCACGTCAAAGCCTAGCTGCTTGGCGTACGCGATCCCCTCTGGCGTACCATCCCTGCCCCAGGCGGTTGGGCTGTAAACAAAGCCAACTCTTGGCTTTCCAGGCTGTGAGTGCTCATCCTTTATCCACTTCATGAGGACCTTTATCTGATCCCCATAGGTGGCGCCCAGAGAATAATAGTAAGGATACTTTGAAGGGCCTCCCTCTGCGCCAAAGATCTCCGTGGAGTAGGATCCGTCAAGCCATGGGATCTTTTCCTCCTTGTTGACCTTGTCGATCAGGGGCTTGAGGCCCCCGGTGATGTATCCGGTGGCCATCAGGAGTTCGTCCCTGCTGTGTTCTGCGGCATACCTGTTAAAATTGGCCACTTCCACCGTAGGGTTGTAGCGAAAATCTTCCAAGTACCAGGTGATCTTCTTACCATTGACCCCACCGCCCTCGCTGTTGACCCACTTCATGCCATCGATGTATCCCCATCCAAATTCCGGCAAGGTTCCCACGGGTCCACTCATGGGAAACTGGGAAAGGACCTTGATCTCTTTGGCCAAGATGGGACTGTGGCTGAATAGAACCAGGGCCAGGGTAAATGACAAAACAAAAAGTGCTCTTTGCTTCATGATTGCACCTCCTTTTGTGGGAAACTCGGCGGGCGAGCTATTCCGGTTGGAAAAGATGGTTTAATACCTAGACTTCGTTTTTTCACCTCCTTCAAGGATATTTTTATCCCTGACGGCGAATCCACCATGGCAGACGGAATACCCGGAAGATCAACCTTCCTAATCATGGTGAAGAGGTGCAGAAAACAATGGGCGATCGAGAGTGCGCGACTGAAAAACTTGCAACGGGTATCCCAGCAACTCTAAAAACTACTTTGCGCAAAAGACAAAAATTGGTCAAACTCTAAAGAACCAGGTCTTCGTTGTCAATAGATTATTTCGGACGCAAAAGGGCCACAGCCCAGCCAATCCGAAACATGTCACGTGGGCGGCGTGCCGTGCCCTTTTGCCCTGGGCGGTAATTTCTCACGTTTGTTCTTTGTAATCTGCAAGGCTTCGATGATCTTTTTGCGTGTGTCTTTCGGGAGGATGATTTCATCGACCACCTGCGCTGTCCAGCTATGGGCCGTGTCATAGACGTCCACCCTTTCCCGTGACCGATTAAGATAGGATTCATATGCATCCTCTTCGATGCCTCTGCCGTAAACATTCCGGTAATCCAGCTGGGAAGCCTCCACGGCAAATCTGGCGATGGGCCAGGCAAAGGTCAAGTCCGCGCCCATGCTCTTGAGAGCGCCCATAGCCATGCTCCCAGTATCTGCAGAGGCTTCGCGCAGGACAATGCTTATCTTGGGAACGGTGGTCGTGGCGTAGACATCAACGACCTTGCCCATATGCCTGATCAACCCTCTGGCTTCCTCCGCCTCCCCAGGTACAATGGACGGCGTGTCCACAAGATTGACCAGGGGAATATTGTATGCATCGAGGACCTGCAGAAACCGATAGTACTTGTCAGAGGCGTTTATCTCAAGCATGCTGCCCGGATATTGGGGGTTGTTGGCCACCAGCCCCACGACCTCACCGTCGAATCTGCAGAAACAGGTGATGAGGTTTTTTGCGTACTCCTCCTTGATCTCAAAGTATTGGCCATCATCCACCAGCTCTTTGATGACATCGTGCATATCATAGGTCTGATCGGACTCATCCGGAACAATGTCCATGAGGCCCTCTACGCCCCGTTCAGGATCATCGGTTTTTTCCCACTCTGGGGGTTTTTCCCTGAAGTTTTGGGGGAGGTAGCGGAGCAGCTCGCGGCATTTCTTGATAGTCTCCTCGTCATCGTCACCCACGATATCGCAGGTTCCGCTGAGCTGCATATGGTAATCCGCTCCACCGACAGCTCTGTCGATCTTTTCCGAGGTGGCTGCCTGGGTTTGGCGCGGGCCGCCAAGCCACATGTTGGCCGAGACGCGGCTCATCAGCAGGAAATCGCACAGGGCCGGGAGATACGCCCCGCCAGCAATACAGGGCCCCATGAGTACGGTAATCTGGGGGATGACGCCTGAGTAGAGAGACTGGAGTCTGAAATGCCAATCCATGCCGGCGCTCGCTACATCCTGGTACCCGAGCCTGCCCCCGGAGGAGTCTAAGAGATTGACCATGGGAGTACCCCACATGGCCGCCATCTCCAAGGGCTTCGCGAATTTGGCGAGGTGCTGGGTGCCAATGGATCCGCCTAAAACAGTGAAATCGCTGGCGTGGACCATGATCAAGCGACCGTGGACCCGGGCCGTACCGATTACGGCGCCGTCGCAGGGGGCCTCGGGTACATGGCCATCGATGCGCGTGCTTGTAGTACCCACAAAGGAGCCCAACTCATTAAAGGTGCCGGGATCGATCAGGAGGTGGATTCTCTCCCGGGCGGTCAACTTGCCACGGCTGTGCTGCCTCTCTATGTGTTTGATGCCCCCGCCCAGGCGATTCTTCTCCTGGATCTCGTAATATCTTTTGATGGCTTCTTCCATTCTTTTGCCCATTTTTGCAAAACCCCCTTGTCCTCTGAACTAAGCAGGCTTGATAAAACGTTTTTTCTCCGGCACGCCTTCATATTTGTCGAGGCTAGCTCGAAGGGCCTTAATGATTCTGGGACGCGTCTCTCTGGGGTCAATGACTTCGTGGACCGTGTAGTAGGTGGTGAACACTTTTCCCATAGTCATAACGCTGAACTGCTCTTTGAGTATGTTTAGGAAAAAGTTGTAAACATCGTCGTAATTGCCCTCCTCCTTGGCCTTGGCCAACTGTTTGTGGAAGACGGCCTGAACGATGGCCTCTGGCCCCGTAGGAGCAAACTCCGCGGTGGGCCAGCCATAGATGAAATCAGGCCCCATCTTACTGCAGCCCAGCACGATGTTCGATCCGCCGTACGAACGCCTCAGGACCATGGTCACCTTGGGATTGGTCAGATGGGAGTACCCATGCAGGTTTTTGGCCCCGTGTCTGATGACCCCCAGCCGCTCCCATTTGTCGCCCGGCGGGAAGGCCGGCGTGTCGGAGAAAGTCACCAAAGGGATATTAAATGCATCCAGAAACATCGAGAACCGATCGTATTTATCGGAGGAATCCGGCTCCATGATGCCGCTGAGCTCATCAGGATTGGTGGCCGCGATGCCTACAGGGAGGCCGTCAAATCGGGTAAAGCCTATGACCATGTTGGGAGCGAAGTCCTCCTTCAACTCTAAGAGCTCGCCGTTGTCCACAATCAGGTCGATAATCTCGTGAATGTCATAGGTGAACTTAGGGTCGTCAGGCATGACGTGGAGAAGGGCCTCTTCCTTTCTTTCCGGGTCGTCAGTCGACTGGATTACATCCGGTTTCTCCCAACAGTTCTGTGGTATGAATTGGAGAAGTTGCTTGGCCGCTTCAATGGCCGCCTCGTCGCCGTCGGTGATCAGGTCGCACTGGCCGCTTTTTTCCATGTGGAAATCGGCTGAGCCTGCGTCATCGGACTCTATCTCTCCACCCAGCCACAAAAACCCGGTCTTCCTGTTCATAATCAGGAAGTCGGACAGAACGGGCACCTGCGCTATAGGCCCGGTGCAAGGCCCAAGGACTAGCGCTATCTGTGGAATGACGCCAGAATATAGACAGTAATTCCTGATGAGCCGGCCCATACCATCCAACCCCACGTATCCGCCTCTAAAGCTGATTCTGGAGCCAGCCGAGTCAAACATGCCGATGATGGGTATCTGCTCCTGCCCAGCCATCTGAACCAGTTCAGCGATCTTCCATACACCCTGATCGCCGATGGAACCGGACATGATCGTGAAATCTGTGGAGTAAACCATGACCGGCCTTCCGTTCACCTGTGCTAGGCCCATGATGACGCCATCGGACGGGCTTGGCTTTGCCTTTCCAGTTAAGTGGATACGAAATTGCCTGACAAGGGAGCCGATCTCTTCAAAGGTGCCAGGATCAGCTAAGCGTTCAATCCTCTCTCTGGCTGTGAGTTTGCCCAAGCTATGCTGCACCTCGATCCGTTCTTTGCCGCCGCCCTCTAGATTTTCCCGTCTGTTTGCGACAAGTTTGTCGAGGTGGCTGTCCATCCATTTGCCCATATCTTTTTTCTCCTTTTATCCCTAATAAATCTTCTTCAATCCTCCTCATCCTCCTCAGGCAGGAACCTCTCAATAAAACCTGTGTCAAAGTCCCCCCGCTGGAAAGAGGGATCGTCCAAGACTTTAAGGTAGAGAGGTATGGTGGTTTTGAGGGGTTTGATTCTGAATTCCTCAAGGGCCCGTTTCATAATCCGGATAGCCCCTTCCCTTGTCAAATCGTATGAAATGACTTTGGCGACCAAAGAATCATAAAATATGGGCAGTTCGTAACCCTGATACAAATGTGTGTCCAGCCTGACACCGAAGCCTGAGGGCGGGAAATACTCTTCGATGACCCCGGGGGAAGGCTGGAAATTCCTGTCCGGATCTTCGGCGTTGATTCGGCATTCTATGGCCCACCCCCTTTGACGCAGATCTTCAGAAGCGTATCCTAGGCCCTCACCGGAAGAGAGCCTGATTTGCTCCTTGATTAGATCGAGTCCTGTGACCACCTCCGTGACCGGGTGTTCCACCTGGATCCTCGCATTGATCTCCATGAAATAGAAATGATCATCCTTATCCACGAGGAATTCCACGGTCCCGGCATTGAAATACTTGACCGCCTTTGCTACAGTGATCGCTGCATGCGCCATCCTGCTTCTAAGTTCTGGGGTCAATCTTGGGGATGGGGATTCCTCAATGAGTTTTTGGTATCGTCTTTGTATGGTGCACTCCCGCTCACCCAAGTGAGCCACATTGCCAAACCTGTCTGCCAGCACCTGAAATTCTATATGTCTTGGGCTGATGATAAATTTCTCCAAGTATATCTCATCATTCCCAAAGGCGGAACGGGCCTCCGTTTTTGCCACGGTAAACTCCTCAAAAAGGGCTTCCTCGTTCTCACAAATCCTAATGCCTCGACCTCCACCACCCCCAGAGGCCTTTATCATCACAGGATAGCCCATCTGCTCACATAGGGCTGAGGCTTCCTCCTCGGTACGGACCCCTGCGGGACTGCTTGGAATAATCGGCACACGGGCATCTTGGATGATCTTTTTGGATGTGATTTTGTCGCCTGCCAATTGGAGGTTTTCAGGTTTGGGGCCAATAAATATGAGCCCCTGGCGCTCACACGCTTCGGCGAATACCTCACTTTCCGCCAAATACCCATAACCTGGGTGTATGGCCTCAGCCGTGGTTTCTTGGGCTGCCTTAAGGATGTTTTCCATGTTAAGATAACTTTGGGTACTGATTGGGGGCCCCACACAGATTCGCTCATCCGCCAAGTGCGTGTGCAAACATGTTGCATCCGCCTCGGAATAGACGGCAACCGTCTTAATGCCTAGCTCCCTGCAGGCACGAATGACCCTGACAGCAATTTCACCCCTATTCGCTATGAGTATCTTTGAAAACATGACCCATCAGAACTTCAATTTTGAGTCGGCTCAATGATGAACATGAGATCATCGTCCTTCAACGTGGCCTCATTCTCAGCCACGATTTCCACGATGGTTCCATTGACTGGGGATTTGATTTTCTGAAAGACTTTCATGGTCTCCAAAAGAGCCAGGACCTGCTTTTTTTTCACCTGGTCCCCTTCTTTCACATAAGGAGGGTTTTCCGGTGCGGGTCTTCTGTAAAATACACCCGACATGGGGGCCCTCACCTCAATCCTCTTTGATTCCTCAACAGGCCTCGTCATTTCTACACCTTCCTCTGGATGAGATACAGTATTGGAAACAAGCAGCCCGGATCACGAAAGCCCCATCATTCTACCTATGATCTCCGTGAAAACCGCCGTGGCCCCCACCGATGGTGGCCAATCGGGCATCCCTGTACGCCCTCTCTCCCTAAAAGGTTTTCTCCGAAAACCGCGGCAGAGAGCCCCGTCCGGAAGGGCGGGGGTGCAGGGGCTTGCTCCCATCAAAGAATATCTGTGTCGTGTCTGACGGCCACCCTTCCATTGGACTAATACCCTCTATAGTGGAACCGGATGAATCTTCAAAGGTATATCGAAAGGACTGGGCGAGGTTGATCCAGAAGATTTATGAGGTAGACCC
>JASFTV010000057.1:0-14207 GCA_050050615.1 Desulfobacteraceae bacterium | reverse complement strand
AGGGTTAACCCGGACCTGGCAGTTTGTGAAGCCGTTCTTTGGGATGCGGGTGATAGAGGCGATCATGGTACCGTCCTTTTGCCATCGCGCCAGATCGACACATTTTTCCAAGAAGGACAAAAAAGAGAAGATTGTTGGAATTCTCAGGGAAATGGGTCTTGGAAAGAAGCTTGGGGCGGAGGTTGATAATCTAAATCAAGGTGAGCTGAGACTTCTCGATATTTCACGTGCTCTGGTTACGGATCCCAGAATTCTGCTACTAGATGAACCTTTCTCAGGTTTGTCTCATAGAGAGGTGGAGAATGCTTCTCGTGTAATCCGAAACTTGAATGATCAGGGGCTCACTGTTGTCATTATAGAACATAGACTAAGAGAACTTATGAAGCTGGTTGAAAAGGTTGTTGTGATCAACTTCGGACAAAAAATTGCTGACGGGAGCCCACAAGAGATCGTCCAAGATCCGAGAGTGATAGAAGCTTATTTGGGAAAAAGGAGACCGAAAATTGGCTTGGCTTGAAATCCAGAATCTTGAGGCCTTCTATCATGGAATTCGTGTGCTCCATGACGTAAATCTGCAAGGAGAGATGGCGGATTTTGTTTCCGTTATCGGCAGTAACGGTGCTGGCAAGACTACCCTGTTAAGGTCTATTTCTCGATTGGTTTCAGTAAGGGGGCATGTTTGGTTCGGGGAAGATGATCTAACCCGTCTAAAGCCGAGGGATGTCATAAAGAGAGGCGTTATTCACTGTCCGGAAGAGAGACTTCTTTTTCCCAACATGACTGTTTATCAAAACCTGATGATGGGTGCTTTTCTACGTCATGACACGGATGGAATCGCCGTTGATTTAGATCGAGTCTTCGAATATCTACCCAAATTATCAAGCAGAAAAGAGCAATTGGCCGGAACACTTTCAGGGGGCGAACAGCAAATGCTGGCCATTGGTCGAGCTATCATGGGGCGGCCAAAGTTGCTGACTTTGGACGAGCCCTCTTTCGGGTTGGCGCCTATGGTCGTTGATTCTATTTTTGAAGTTATTCAGAAACTCAACGATGAAGGACTAACGATCTTGCTGGTGGAGCAAAATGCTGTGCTGGCCCTAGAGTTCTCAAGCTTCGCTTATGTTTTGGAAGAAGGGCATGTCATTAAGGCAGGCCCAAGTAAGGAAGTAGCTGAAGACCCTTCTGTAGTCAAAGCATACTTGGGCATGACCTAGGATGAAACGCAAAACAGAAAGGAGGTGGATAGATTCTGCGGTGGTCTTCTTATTTAGTGTTTTTTCCAACAACGTTAATCTCTAAATTATGGAGGGAAAGATGAGTACTAAGTATTGGAAGATTGCTTTTGTCTTTGTTGGTTTTTTGTTTCTGCTGAACGCAGGTCTGGTGTCAGCAGCTGATACCATTAAGATTGGCGTCATTTCTCCTTTTAAAACATCGTCAGGTGAAAGTCAGTTAAACGCTGCAAAAATAGCCACGGAAGATATTAATGCCAAAGGTGGCATTATGGGCAAGAAGATCGAATTGATTCTTGCCAATACGGAATATAAACCTGAAAAAGGGGCCATGGGATATAAAAAATTGGTCTTACAAGATAAATGTGACGTCGTCTTCGGCACTTGTTCTTCAGGGGTCGCCAAGTCCGTTATGGATCAGATGGCACGTTACAAAAAACTGTTTATTTCCACAGGAGCAGCGTCAGAGGCCCTGGCAGCCCAGTATGATTCGAATCGCGAGAAATATGAATACTGGTTTCGAGTTATGCACCAATCCGGCGATCTTTCATTAGCTATCCATGATTTTATCTATGGCTTGCCCGTCAAGGAGATGGGGGCAAAAAGGATGGCTATCATGGCTGAAAACGCTCTATGGACAAGGGGCATGGTGGAAGTGGCTGAAAAGTTCTTTAAGGAGCACGGCCTTGAGATTGTGTATTCTGAATTCTTTGATACCGAGACAAAGGACTTTACGCCGATTTTCACTAAAATAATAAACAGCAAAGCTGATTTCATATACGAAATCTCTGCCCACGTCGACGGTGCCATCTACATCAAGCAATGGTATGACTTAAAAGGCCCTATGATCGGAGGCGTATCGGGCACAGGTGCTTCAGACCGTTATTGGAAGGATTGTGGCGGCAAGGCCGAAGGTGAGACCCTTATTGCCATGGGGTCTTTCCGGGTAGCTCTCACGCCTACATCTGTTCCGTTCTATGATCGCTACGTGGCCAAATTCAAAGAGGCTCCGGGCTATCCCACGGGTTACACCTATGATGCATTTCACATATACAAAGCGGCTGTTGAAAAGGCACAGACAACGGATTCCAAAGCCCTTGTTCCGATACTGGAAGGAACTGATTATACGGGTGTTGCAGGACGTTGGGTCTTTACCGATCTTCATAATGCCAAATATGGCGAAGGCTATCGACAGCTTCCAATGGTTCAATGGAGAAAAGACGGCAGCCGAGAGGTGATATGGCCCAAGAATCTGGCAACAGGTGAATTTTTGCTCCCGCCTTGGAAATAGCCATGTGCAATGAGGCGAGCATATAAACCAACCAACAAAAGGGGGCTGCTTTCTTTCCAGATCACGCCTTGATATGACTAAAGATGCAGCCCCCAATTCAAGATCAAAACTTCTTATCCCCATCCAGCCATCCACGCGCTGTTCTTCGTGGCCAAATTGGGCGAGGGATTTCCTCGCTATCTGCAATAGATCAGGTGTCATTCTTATGAAAGGCACCCTAGAAACTGGATCCCGTACACTCTAAATAGAGGCGGAAGAGAAGAAACTTTCAATAAACAATGGGGGTAAGAACGGCTTAAGCAACCACCGCTGTGTCATTGTAGCAACCAGTTTAGTGGGAACGGAACCTGACACCAGTGGATCACTGCTACACAAAATAGTCCCCCACACCATGGCTAGATTCCTAATGGAACTACTGGTCGGCTTTAGCTTTTCAGAACGTTGCATAATACACCCAGCATTGCGTATGAGATTGGTTGTGAAGAATCAGTAAGGAGGTATGAACATGTCTGACATCAAAGTAGAAAAAGCTTACGAGCGAGGTTTTGAATTTGAGAGGAACTATCATGGTTGCGCTCAGTGTGTCATAGGGGCGATATACGAGGTCTTTCCAGAAATGAGAAATGAAGATGTTTTTCGGTGTGCCAACGGTCTCGCCGCCGGGACTGGCTTAACCACCAAAGGACAATGTGGCGCGCTAACGGGTGCGGTTATGCTTCTGAGTCAGATTTATGGTCGAGAGTTGGCAGCCATTGCTGACCTGGAAAGAAAAAGGTTTATCGCGTATAGGCTTGGGGAGCGGATTGTTGAGAAGTTCATTGAGCAGTATGGCACAGTGATATGTGGAGAAATACAGAAGAACCTCATGGGCAGGTCTTTCTATCTATTGGATCCAGAGCATTGGGATGCGTTTGAAAAAGCAGGGGGACATAACAACATATGTCCGTCAGTGGTAGGTAATGCTACAAAGTGGACTGCGGAGCTGATTCTTGAGAAAAAAGAAGATAAATAGAAAAGCTCACATCATGGATAGCGTATTCTCTGATTTCAAGACTCTGGATACGAGTCAGAGAGACAAATCTGCTTTGATATTTCCAAAATAAGAAATATCAGAGAAGGTGAGGCTTATGGCACACCGCTCACTTAGAGATCTTGGTATTCTTCAGAAGCCTTCAAGCGTCCAGATGACCTTGAGTCATGAGATGTTTAACCTTTTTCTCGTTTGACACATAAGCTTCTCTTCACTAGACTACCTATACCAAAAAGGGGGATCTTTCCTCCCTGATACCCAAAAACCTCTCGGCTAGCTCTTACTAAACCCCCGCTTATGATCTAAGAATGGAGACTCGCATAATCTATGATCCAAAGTTGTGCCCACTACCATGATGAGACAAGCTACGACCGTCATCACATGACGGGACACTATCTCGACTGGGCGAATCAACCGGACGTCTATAAAGACTATCCCGGAATTAAGCCTATCGGGTTACCCAGGCAAATTCAGCTTCCGAAGGAACGGCTTTCATCTCTTTTGAGACAGCCCGACACGAATGATAGGGTCAGGAAAATCGATTTAGAGATGCTTTCCCGCATTTTGCTCCTTACCTACAGCCTGACCGCCAAGGCACGCCATCCGGGCGGTGACTTCTACTACCGTAGCGCAGCATCAGCCGGCGCCCTTTATCCCACCGAAATCTATGTTGCGTCGCATGCTGTGAACGGACTTTATGATGGTCTCTACCATTTTGCAATCCATCGCCACGGGCTTTTTCCCCTCAGACGCGGAGATCTTTTATCCACCATCCTAAGCATAACGCAGCCCGAAGAGAACAAGCCGCTCCTCACTTTTTTCCTCTCAGCCATTTTTTTTCGGAGCGCCTGGAAATATCGCGCTCGTTCCTATCGCTACCACTTGCTCGACACGGGCCACGTGGCTGAGAACCTCACCCTGGCCTTGAAGGCGCAAAGGGTCCCTTTCAGCTTCTCTTATGACTTTGATGACTGGAAGGTCAATCACTTATTGGGTCTTGATGAAGGAAGAGAAGTCTCACTGGCCGTGGCTCATGTGTTTGGGGAAGTTCCTGATGATGCAAAGGTGGAGGAGGAGATATATTCCCTACCGAGTGATGTTTTGAAAGCGAGTCGTGTCTCAGGACGTGAAGTTGACTATCCAGCTATAACGGAAATGCACCAAGCCGGCACAGCCATTGTTTCCCGAGACGGTCCTCAAACAGGAATGATCCGGCAGCTCGGCGTAGCCTCAAAAGATTGGACGGAACTGGAACGTCAACCGAAATGGCCAGAAGTGATAGACTACCCGGAAGCGATATTTCAGCGTCGTTCCAGACGCAATTTCGTCAAAAGGCCTCTCACGAAGGATGCTATGGCCGCACTACTAGAGGCTCTTTGTGCCAAAGAGCTTTCAAAGTCAGGCCATGAATCGGCATATGATCACTCGCTCTGCACCGGATTCTTGGTCAGGGATGTTGAGGGCATGGAACCGGGCTTCTATTTGTACGACCCCTCTAAAGAATCCATAAGTATGGTCGCTTCAGGGCCGTTTGTGGAAACGATGACCCGCATTTGCCTCGACCAGTTGTGGTTGGCCAATGCTGCGGTTCACGTTCTTTTTCTCACAAACCTTGATATTCTTGATCGCAACTGGGGACCGAGGGGCTACCGTTATGCGATGATGAATGCCGGTCGGTTGGGAGAAAGGCTATATATCGCTGCCACGGCCATGGAGCTCGGTTGCTGTGGCATCGGCGCTTTGTACGACGGTGAAGCGGCTGAGTTGCTTGGTCTCAATAGGGAATCGAGGCTATTGTATCTGGTAGCGGTGGGACCCATAAAGAGGGTTTAGGGCGCAAGGCATAAGGCGCAACGATCCTCCTCACCTCCCTGCGCCTCGCCGCGGGCCGCCAGTCAATTCGGTAAAGGACCATGACCTGACTTTCCGAGGGCCCATTGTTGTCAAGGAGCTAACTTCTTACGATAGTTCAGCAAAATCAGGGTGAAAGCTCAGTGAAATCTTCAAAACGCAATCATTTCCGTTGGTATGATGCCATTCTGTTGAGGGTTGTCCCACCCCTGGTAGCTCTGGTGATCAAACTGCTCATGCTTTCGTGCAGGGTCGTGAGGATGGAAGGCGAGCAGAGGCGGCAGAAGGCGCTCTCCAAGTCACGGGGAGGCGCCATCTATGTAACCTGGCACCAGAGGATGAGTTATTTTTTTCACTACGGCGGCTCCCATCACGTGACCACCATGATCAGCCGGAGCCGGGATGGGGAGTACGCGGCCCGGCTCGCCTCATGGCTGGGCTTTAGAAATGTTCGGGGATCTTCGACTCGTGGGGGCATGAGGGCCGTGAGAGAATTGGTCAGGAAGATCAAAGAGGGGGAGATCGGGGGTATGCTGGCTGACGGGCCCCAGGGGCCTGCGCGTGAGGCCAAAATGGGTTCGGTGATGATTGCAAGAGAGGCGGAAGTACCGTTAATCCCGGTGCTGTGGGGCGCGGACAGGTGCTGGATGTTCAATTCCTGGGACCGATACCTGGTTCCCAAACCGTTTGCAAAAATCGCCATGTTCATAGGTGAGGCGATTTGGATTCCTGACTCTGCCAAGGGAAATGAACTGCAGCAATACCGTCAGCTTCTTGAGAAAAGACTCAATGAAGGGACCCGCTGGTGTGATGAACAATTCGGCCCTGAAAGACCCTGGCGAAAGGTCCCTGAACAGGGTATGCCTGAGATCGGGCCTCTATAACCATTAGGTCAAGAGGGAAACCTCTTTTATCGCTTATTTTTTCCTCATTTCTGCCATACCACAAACCAGACGGATACGACAGTAACCGGATTAGAATTTCTCACATCCAATTCAGGTTCCGCTCGCTCCCGCCGAAACCAGCAAACCGTTCTTGGACAAGAATGGTCGACCATAACACAGTCTTGGTCAAATCTCCCCAAACCGAATGCGTTTCAATGATCTAAAAGACTCCCATCAAAGGCTTCAAAACCACAAAAAAGCGTGCAGAACCATTCCATGCATACAAGATCTATGATGCCGATCCAGCTTTTGTCTTCTCAGGAATGGAACTCTTGAGGGGATCAAACGTGCTGTGAAAAAGCGTGACAATCCTTTTTCTTCACGGGATGGGTCTGCAAAATTGCAGAGATAAATTGACACCGAGGTGTCGTAAGGTGTACAATTTAATAGAAAAATGAGCTCGCCATACGTGCTTCTTTTCTTAGTGTGCGAGCAAGGCTCACGATCGTTTGAAGAACTCGAAGATCAAGCCTGAACATCGGCTTGACCATGGGTTCTTGCTTCTTTATAGGGGCATGATTTCCCGTGAAGAACGGTTAGAGACGAGCCTTCACCATTGGATTGACGCAGTTTCCTGGATAAACACTTCGATTGATTCCAAAGGGTGGCGAACAAGGTAATCCCTCTAGAAGAGGAATTGAATTGTCATATACGCTAGGTCAAAAGCAACTGGAGGCAATAGAGCGGATCCTGCTTCAGGATCTCTTTGACATCGGGATCCATTGTGTTCTCTTAATCGATCTTGCAGGCAATGTGATTGCCAGCATTGATAATGGCGATATCAAGCATGATATTTACTCCCTGGCGGCCTTGGCGGCGGGCAACTTTGGAGCCGTCAATACCATGGCTAGTATTGTTGGGGAGCAAGAATTCTCTCTCCTCTTTCATAAGGGAGAAAAAGAGAACATACACTTTAGCAAGGTGTTGAACGATTTTCTACTGATCACGATTTTTGGGAAGGAGATATCCCTGGGCTATTTGAGATTGAAGGTGAGTGAAGCGACAGAGAAGATGAAAGAGATTCTGGAGCCCTGCCTTGCCCAGTAGTATGGTTTTTGGTTGTCTCTAACCGAGGTTCAAGACTTGGTGAGACATCATTTTTCTCTAAACTTGCAGCCATGGCGTTTGTCAATCTGAAAAAAAGGGAGATTCAGACAAAAATCGTTTACTACGGCCCGGGCAGAGGAGGAAAGACAACGAATCTGGAATACATATACACGAAGTTCAATCACCGCATAAAAACGGAGATGATCACCATCAAAACCGAGGCGGATCGGACCCTGTTTTTCGATTTCCTTCCCTTTGATATAGGAGAGATAAAGGGCTACAACATCAAGATTCAATTGTACACTGTGCCTGGACAGGTCAAATATGATGCCACAAGAAAGTTGGTTTTGAGAGGTGTTGATGGTCTTGTTTTCGTGGCAGACTCGTTGGCCGTGAGGCGCGAAGAGAACATTAACTCCCTGAGAAACCTTCAAGAAAATCTGTCCACATACAAAAAAAGCATTTTTCAAATTCCCCTTGTCCTGCAGTACAACAAGAGAGACCTCATAGGGCAGGGCATCCCCCTCTTGTCCGCAGAAACACTCGAAAAAGATCTCAATGCCGACTTGAAAGCCCCCTCTTTTGAGGCGAGTGCCTTGACAGGGAAAAATGTGGCGGAGACCTTGAAAAAGATTATATCCATAACCATGGCCAGTGTGGAAGAGACGCTGGTATAGGAGGTAAAGGTTTGGTTGATAGAAAAGACACAAGCGTAACGGCTGAGGTGGAAAGGCGTCTGGAGCATTTCTTTGGGGAGGGTGATCAGGCCGAAGTCTCTATGGAAGATCGTGGGGATATGGAGGAATCTCCCCTTCGAGACCTGAAAGCTCTGGTTTTGTCCATTGACTGGGAAATTACGGATGAGACCATGAGTAGGTTTCTCAGGCAGATAGAGAGATTAGAGGATCTCTACAGGGATGATAAAGATCTACTGTTGTTTGTTCAGCTTCTCGGTTCACTGGGAAAATATATCAAAGCGAATGCCGCCAAGGCGCACCCTAACTCTATCAGGGTCATGCAGTCGGTGTACAACGCGTTAGAAAAGGTCACCCTATCAGAGGGTATGCCACAGGCGGAAAAGGAGAAAATACTGCTCCTCGAAGTGGTAAGATTCAAAGAGCTAAAGCGGCAGATAGCACTTAGAAAGGCGGAGAAAGAGAGAGAGGCAACAGCAAAAACGCCGGAAAAAACAAAAGCAGCTATTCAGGGCCGACAAGAAGAGGTCTCCGTCGAGGGAGTCACGCCTGAGGAGGTCCCCAAAGAAGCTTCAGGGCCTGAATGGAATCACATGACCTCTCATGAAGCCTTTGCCTATGCCCTGGAGGAGATCAAGCAAGTTATCAAGGCTGAGTTCCAAGCGCTGAGAGCGGAGCTGAAGTTGTGGAGAGAGGCCGAATAAAGAGATTTCAAAGATACCCTCAGGGGCAGGCCATGAAAAACTCATGAGGGCAAGGAAAGCCGTCTTTTGGAGAAGCACGAGGCCCTGAGTGTAAGTTCCCCTGATATTTGTTAGCGATGGGAAAACTCCCTGGAGCAGTGGCATGGATATTTCATCGGGTGACATTTCAGCTTTGGTTTTCAGACGGGTCATCAGAGAAGAGGAAGGCGAATTCGCTGTTGACAGCCGGATGCTGAGTGTCCTCATGGAATTGGATGGGCAGAAAAGCCTTGCACTCATCGCCAGGAAGATAGGCCTGGACATGGGGGCTATCAGACAGGTCACGGCCAAACTCCTTAAGCTGAAGCTTGTTGAGCCCGTAGAGGGTGCCGTTTCAGTTCTTGACAGAGATTTTCTCGATTTTCTCAGCACCCAGTTGCGTCTAGCCGTCGGTCCGATTGGAGAGGTCCTGATCGAAGATGCGATGGTTGACTTGGGTAATGATCTGAACCAGTTTCCAAGTCACCGGGCAGCGGAATTGGTTGATCTGCTGGCCCGGCAAATTCAGCGTGAAGAGAAGAGGACAGAATTTCAACAGAGTATGATTAGCAAAATTAAAGAGAAAGGCTATTGATAGAATCCCGCAGAACGGCCCTTAGCCGCTTTGTACCGGATGGAAAGCAGGCATTGCATCCTTCGACTCTCCCTGCTCTTTAGGAAACACAGAATGAAGCGCGAAAGGATGCATCATCCATCTCCGGTACGGTGATGGACGGGAGAGTAACGTTAACTTAGGAGCATAACAATGATTATCATTTGTGAGGAATGCGGAAAAAAGTACCGAATAGACCCTTCTAGAATCAAAGGAAGAGCGGGGACAGCTAAATGCAAGGTATGCGGGTCTCTGATGAAGATCTCAAAGCCTCACCTCAGCCCCCCGGAACCACCGGCGCCACCCGCACCCGAAGTTAGGAGGGATGATTCGTTGGAAACAGAGGCGTCCGTCCCTGAGAAAGAGCCCGATGGCCAAAGGGGCAAGTTGAAGATGCCGCTAGTCTCGAAACCCAAATTGAAAGGCGTTGGATTAAGGAGCAAAATATTCATACTTTTCTTCTTCATTCCCATCATTTTGATGATTGTTGCCGGACTGCTTTACTTAAGGCAGTTGGATAGCCTTTCCGGCCTTATTACCGGAGAGAGTACAAGGGTGGTCACGGGTTTGGGGGAGCAGATCATTGCTCAAAAGGCCAGATCGGCGGCCGAGCAGGTACAGCTATATCTTCACAGCCATCCAAATCTGAGAAGACAGGATTTTAATTCGAATGCGTCGTTTAGAAAACTAGCCGTTCAAAAAGTAGGGCTCACGGGGTATACGGCCTTGCACGCCGTACCGGATGAGAACGGGATCTGGCGTAACTGGGCCCATGTGAACCCCAAAATCGTCGGTATCGATATGAGCAGCTTAAGAAAACCTATGGGCAACGCTTTTCCAGGATTCTGGCGGGTTTTTAGTAATGGCAAGGATGGAAAAGAATCAAAAGGATACTACACATGGCAGGATAAGGACGGGGTTTTTAGAGACAAGTTCATGGTTTGCGCGCCGGTGAAAGAGACGCCTTTTTACGTGGCTGCGACCACCTACCTTGATGAATTCACGAAGCCTGTAAAGCAGATGGAGAGCAGGGCCCGGCAAATGACGCTCAATACGAGATATACGGTTTTTGGAATTCTTGGCGGGGCCCTGGTGCTGATCGCTTTCATCGTGGCCTATTATGGTCATAGTCTTACGGGAAAGATCAAATCGCTTACTGATGTTGCAGAGCGCATCAGTGTCGGCGATCTGGATGCTGAAATCAACATTAAGTCTAAGGATGAAATTGGAGCTCTGGGAGAAGCCATTGCCCGGATGCAGGACAGTATCCGTCTTTCTATAGAGCGACTGCGGCGGCGGCGATGAGGGCTTTACGTCCATAATCATTGGAGCACAAACCACGCACAGATAGGGTCGGTGAAGGCTTTGGGTCTATGTGCCACCGTGATCGAGGAGGAGAATGGTTATCGTCCCAAAAGAAAAGCCTGCGATCAAAAATCTCAACAGCTATTATCTTGACATAAGAAAATTGTTTGAACACTACCAAGGCGAGTTTGGTGCAGGCTGCATCCACTTCAAATCTTCCTCCGCAGAAGCGGTGGTTTTCTTCGACAAAGATGAGATTTTGACCGGCGTTTTTCAGGATAAGGATGGAGAGTTAGAGGGAGAGGCAGCGATAGAGGGCATCATCAATGCGGCGGGTAAGTATAATTTCGACGTGAATGTCTATAACATAGATGCGGATAAGATCTATTTTTGGGCCAATATGCCCTATGCGGAGGTCATCTATAAGGATCTCAGCACAGAATTTACGGACCTCGGAGGGCTCATCAAGAAAATGGCCGCAGAGAAGCTGACCGGTTGCATCGATGTCTTCATGGCTCAAGGTCATGAAGGTGGCGTCATCTTCTTTAACAATGGGAAGATTGCGGGTGGCTCCTATGATTTGGGCAGCGAGGAAATCAGCCCATCAAAAACGAGTCAGGAAGTCCTTATTCAAAAGACGAAGGAGCAGGGCGGTATATGCAATGTCCATAGAATTTCCATTGGTCACAGAAAAGCCGAGAGTGATGGGACACACACAAATGAAAAACCTTCCTCCAATGTTCTAACCATCCTTCAAGATTTGCTGAGCACGCTTGAGAGGGTCATCGCATCCAACAAAAAGATTAAAGCAGACTTTCATACCTTGCTGAAAAAAAAGTTCCTGGAAAAGGCGGACAAATACGAGTTCCTCGACCCCTTTACTGCTGAGCTGGTCTATGCTGACCAGAAGCTACTTTTTGTTGGTGTAGCCAGTGATCATGACTTGGCGAAGGCGATTACAGAATCTGTGAAAGAACTGGCAGGCCAACTTGGAATGATGCCTCAACTAAGGGAGATGCTCGGGCCGTGGTCTCGGAAATACGAGCGAGAGATCGCAAAACTAGATATCAAACTGTGATGGTTCGGGCATCGATAGTACTTCGCGAACTGGATCTATCAGGGAGATTTGATGTCAAAACAGGTGCTGATCGTAGATGATAATCAGGAGATGCTACGCTCCCTCGAGGAAGGCCTCCAGCAATACTATCAGGCCTTTTCCGTGATAACAGCCGGAGACGGCCTGATTGCAATGGATGAGCTTCGCAGGCGTACAATCTCCCTGGTGGTGACTGATCTGAAAATGCCAGAAGTGGATGGTCTGACACTCCTGGCACATATCATGGAGCACTACCCCGAAATACCGGTCATCATTATCACTGCTTATAGTACCCCCGAATTGGAAAGACTGGCGCGGCAGGGAGGTGCTGTCGGGTACATTGCAAAGCCTTTCATGATTGAAGATTTGGCCAGAAGAATACTAAGAAGTCTGAGGAAGGAAACAGAGGGCGGAAAGCTACACAGCGTTTCCTCGGGTATGTTTCTGCAACTCATTGAGATGGAGCAGAAAACCTGTACGATTCGTCTGGAGGATAGAGACTCGCACAAACAGGGGGTGCTCTTTTTCCAGGAGGGCCAGATGCTCGACGCGAGAGCAAACGGTCTGAGAGGCGAGGCTGCAGCCTGTGAGATTTTTTCGTGGGATGAAGTGAGCCTTTCCATACAGAACACCTGTGCGCATAAGGAAAAAAGAATCCACAGAGAACTCCAAGCCATCATCATGGAAGCGATGAAGCTGAAGGATGAAAGGAAACAGGCTGGAGAGGATGCATTTGCAGGTGAGACTGAAGAAATAGCTTCCGCGGCGAGCGGTATACAGGATATGTCGGCTGTCATAGACAACATCAGGAGTCTACTGGAAAGGGAAATGGGCAACAGATGCGGGGTGGAGGACATATATCGCGACAAGTCATGGAATAACTCAATCTTTCAAATGAAGCAGATCGGATCACTCCTTGATATGGGATCTCTAAAGCTTGGCTATGTAGACCAAGATGAAGGAAATGATTTCATCCTATTGCCGGATAAAGAGACTGTGGTCATTTCGGTCAATCCAAAATGCCCGAGGGACAGAATGATGCAACTTCTGGGCGGATAAGCAAAGGCGCGGCGCTTCGCGAGAATCTGTATCCTCTGAGACAAGTATGAAGGCGTTATTTGGTGACATTCTGAAACTGGACGATGTTCAAGGGATCTTGCTCTTTTCCTTTGACGGGAGGCTTATGTTCAAAGAGTTCTTGTCAGGATCCTCTGAAGAACCGAAAAACGAGGATTCGTGGCCATCTGTTATTAGGGCCTTGGACCGGATCAAGGAGGCAGATTTGGTCTTTGACAGGGGTAAGGTTCATATCAGAAGGACAGAGCTTGGGTATCTCTTGGTCCTGATGGGGCTTTTCGCACCCACGGCTATGGTAAGACTCAACTGTGGTATCTTGCTGCCCTCTCTCAAAGAGATGAAAACGAGCAAAGCATTCAAGCGGCTTTTCAAGAAGAAAGGATAAAGCATTTTCTTTGTCGTTGGACCGCGCATCCGAGTAGAGCGTTTCCTAAATACTGGGGCAATATTATCATTTCGAGTGTTGGCAAGCTATTTGGGACTGAGAAAGACAGGACAGAGCGGCGCTTTTTCTGGGACCGCATGGTCAGTCGCCTTCGCGCGGGGAGCTTCACTTCAGACGGAAACGAATAGGGACCTTGACCCACATATCCACCTTTTCTTTTCCTCTCCGGCCAGGCTCAAACAGCCATTTCTTGACCGAAGTCATGGCCGCTTTGTCGAGAACGGTGTGTCCGCTCGAGTCATGAACCCGCACAGCTTGGACCCTGCCTTTACGATTGACAAGCACCTCCATGACAACAGTGCCCTCATAACCCCTCCTTCTCGCTATTCGGGGATACTTTGGCGGAGGGTTCTTTCGATAAACGGGAATGGCTTCTGTCAGCGCAGGATGGGCATGCTGCGGCGCCACTTCTTCCGTTTTCGGCAGTGCGGCTTCTTTTGCCGGGACTTCCCTTGGTGATAAGGAAGCCAATGCTGCCGGCTCTTTTGGGCTTGAAAGGCTCTCCTGCTTCAAAACGGGCTGGGGTTGGGATCTGGAGGTGGGTTTAGGAGCAGGCGCCATTTGCAGCTTATCTTCAGGTTTCGGCAGCACCTTCGGTTTTGCAATCATCTTCTTGAGCTTCTTGAGGGGCCTCCTTTTCTTAGCGGGCTTCGCCTTAACAGGGTTCCTTTCGGCAGCCTTCTTCTCGGGCGGCTCTTTGATGGGCTGAGGCCCTTGTTTAGGCGCCATAGCCGTTTTGGCTGGAGAGGGCACCTGGGGGTGAACTTTCTTATAAGCCATTGAAAGCGTTATAGGCTCCGGCTTCCCAAAGTCGTAACTCTTTTTCTTCATCCACTCCGTTTTCATGCTAAAAAGGAGA
>JASFTV010000056.1:0-14243 GCA_050050615.1 Desulfobacteraceae bacterium | reverse complement strand
GTGCCAGTACTCAATCTCGTTATGGGCGCTCCTCTGAAAATCAGCGTGGCCACGAGCAAGTTCCTCCTCTCCATCACGGACACTTCTGCCGCCTGGATCTACATAAATCAGGGCTGTGTCATTCCCATGATGGTGGTTCCTTCGTTGGTGGGCATTATGTTAGGCTCTTTTGTCGGTGTCCGCCTTCTTGCAGTGACCAAGCCCACGGTCGTCCGATGGATTGTGATCGGGATGCTCGCCTTCGCCGGTGGCAAAGCCTTCTTAAAAGGGCTGGGCATCGGCTAGCCCGATCCGAAACGAGACTATGCCTGTGGGCAGCTCAAATTCCAAAAAGAGAATCGGGAGAAAAGGTGATGGCTGATGGATTAGAAGCTAAGTTAGAAGCAGGCCCTGAGCAGGTCCGCTATGCCTCAATTCTGGAAAAGGGCATGTACATCGGATTGCTGATACTCCTTATCACATTTGCCGTCTACGCCTTTGGCCTTATGAAGCCCTATATCTCCAAGCATGACATCTCCGCCTGCTGGAATATGAGCGTCCATGATTACCTCCGCCATACGAATATCAGGGCAGGCTGGAGTTGGGTAGGAATGCTCAATTATGGGGATTTCATCAATTTCATCGGGATCGCCATTCTGGCGGGCGCCACCATCTTATGCTACCTGTCGATCATCCCGATCCTTCTGAGAAACAAAGACAAGGTCTACGCGGTCCTGGCCTTTTTGGAGGTCCTCGTCCTCAGCCTCGCAGCGAGCGGAATTCTCAGGGTAGGGCACTAAAGGACGAGGGTAGCTTAGGAATCTGGATAGGCCCGTTTCTGATGGAATCGGGATCCACCGGCATACCCGGTGGCTTCAAGAATTCTTCACCTCCACAGCTGGCTTCAAGGAGGTCATGCCCTTTTCTAAAGACCGCATCTCACAAAAACACTATTTTATGAGGAAAGCTTTACGATACCATCCCGTTCTGCGGAATCGGTTTTGGAAACTACGAAGGAGACGAGATCATGCTTATCCAGAAAAAAGTCAGAGACGTGATGATCCCTCTTGCGAACTATTCGGTGGTGGGTCCGGGGAGTACCTTGCGTGATGCGGTTCTCACCCTGAAAAAGTCCTACTGCGAGTTGGAAGCCGGCTTGTGTACCGAAGCAGGGCCCCGCACGGTGCTGGTCGTGGATAACACAAAAAAATTGGTGGGCATACTCGATTTCCAGACGATACTCAAGGTCCTCATCCCTGAGGTTGCCGGCGGGCTGAGCGCGAAATTAGCGGCATTGGGCATCTCAGTGGCCTTTGCCGAGGCGGATGCCCACGCCTTGGATGAGTCGAAAGCCCACTTCCATGCCAGGGTGATGAAGAATGCTGAGACAAAGGTGGAAGATATTATGCTGAAAGTTCGGGGGACCATTCAGGCCGAGTCCGATATCCTGGAGGCGCTCAAGCTTTTGTTTCGGAACAAAATAACCATCATCCCTGTCTACGAAAAGGAGCAATTCGTTGGGGTCGTACGGGATGCAGACCTTTTCCTGGCCGTTTCGGAGACCTTGGGAGATTAACCCTGCAGATCCCCTAGAGTCCTATGGTTTCCCTGAAACGCATGCAATTGGTGTTGTTATTATTATGGTCCAGGAAAGCGATCCTTTTTACGTTCCTGTAAGCCTTATCTCTGGCGCCCTCCAGGGTGGCGTCTCCGGCGATTACATGGAGAACCCGCCCTCCGAAAGTGACCAGGCCCTTTTCCTGATCTTCGTCAACACCTGCAAAATAGATGGCAATGCCCTTGCCGATATCATCAAGACCGACAATCTTGTGGCCTTTGCCATAGCGGCCCGGATAGCCCTTATTCCAGCCTCGAGAGGCCTTTGAACGGCCTTCCATCGCAATCACGTCTACGTAATACTGCTTGTTCCAAACCTGTTTGATCATATCAAGGTTCCCTTCCCAGACGGCCGTTCCCATCTCAAAGAGATCCGTACTCAATTTGCGGGCAAGAACTTCCCACTCGGGGTCACCGTGTCTGACGTTGATTTCAAAAACATCGAGTCTATCATAGGGGTCGAGGTTGAGACCAAAATAAAGGACCCCTTTGTATGCCCAACCCAATTTATTGTAGACGGCGTTGACCGTGGGATTTACGATTTCTTTGATGATTCGATTGACGAGCCAGGGGCTGACCAGCTTGTGGGGACAATAACAACCGGTTCCTCCTGTATTAAGATTCCCACCAAAGCGCTCAATAGATTCTTCGTCGTCTGGATCAAAGGCCGGCTTATAGTCCTGTGCGAACATCCTTAATGGCATGACGTGCTCACCATCCAGGTAGGCGAAAAAGGAGATTTCCGTCCCATATTTCCGCTCTTCGATGACCACTTTGTTGCCGGATTCACCAAACACCTTTTCGACCATGATTTTTTCAATGGCCGCCTCAGCATCAGGGATATCCCCGCAGACGATGGCTCCCTTTCCTGCTGCAAGGCCGTTGGCCTTGATAACGACCTGGTAGCCGATATTCCGGACGTATGCCTTGGCCTTCAAAGGGTCATCAAAAACCACGTACTCCGGTTTCGGAACACCGATTTCCCTTAATAGATCGTCCGTAAATGCCCGGTCGCTCTCCATTCTTACAAACGCCTTCTTCGGGCCGAGCGTTCGTATTCCTCTCTCGTTCAGGACATCAATGAGTCCCTCTTCAAGCGGGTTTTCAGAACCCACATCGACAAGATCCACGCTCTTTTCCACACAGAAATCGGCAACTTGATTGAAATCATTCAAGTTTATGACTTCTATGAGTCCTCTCTTACCCTTGGCGGTATACACGACTCCGGGATTCCCAGGACAAATGTAGACCTTATCCACATGCTGACTGTCTGCATAGCTATCAGCGAGACAATGATCTCTGCCGCCAGAACCATAAACGAGTACCTTCATGCTCCAACGCCCCTAAATGCTTCAATCATGTTTACGTTCGCAGACAGCACGGTGAATCTCCCCGCCCACAAGGGGGACATCTTCAATAGAAAACCCAAGAAAGCCCACCAAATCTCTCCCTCTCTTCTTGTTTATTGAAGAACCATGGGTTGATGGCTTCTAATCCAAATTCTCCCTCAGAGGTGAAACCTGTTTGGGGAGTATAGGGAAGGGCCCTTTTGGTGTCAAGGACAGATCACGGGAAGGGCCGTTTATGGCATGGGCGCCAGTTTAGATTTTTATTGTCAAGTCAGGAATTTTACGCTTTAATAAAGAAAAAATGAATGACCTTCAGGGGTTTGTAGCTTCTCAGGAGATCTCCGTAGGGAGCTATTTCGTCGATTTTCGCCTCTGACTACAGAAGCGTGATGGCGGTTCTTGCAACTACAATTATCATTGGTCTTACGTTCTTTTTATCGGGACTGGGGTGTTCGAGGGAAGAAAGGCCTCGAGCCCCTGCGCAACCACCGAAGGTCGTAAAGCGCATTATGAAGCCGGCTCCCCAAAAGGCGAAACTTGCCTCAAGCGATGAGAAAAAAAGTTCCGAATTCAAGGAAAAGACGGATGTCGACGTAACAACAGCGGCTGTCGAAAGAAAAGGACAAAGCGAACCGAAGGCAGAAGACACGAAAGAAGCGACAGAACTGGAAAAGCAGGCCGGTCACTATAGCGTCAAAAAGGGTGAGAGCCTCTCCAGTATAGCAGCTCGAAAAGACGTTTACCGAGATCCATTGAAATGGCCCATCCTTTTTCGACTTAATTGGGATAAGCTCAGGAAACTAATGCCCGGCGAAGATCTTCCAGACAAAGCGCTTCCAGAGGGCATGAAACTAGAGATCATTACGCCGGGCGAGGTAAAGGAAAACGCCAAAAAGAGCGCTGCCAAACCCTATGTCGTCAATGTTCTTTCTTCGACGAAGAAGAAGGAGATCGTACCTCTGACCGTTACTCTCATCAAGAAAGGCTACCCGGCGTACATTACTCGGGGCACTGTCAAGGGAAAGGAGTGGATGCGGCTTCGTGTCGGTTTTTTCAAGAAAAAGAGAGAGGCGGATGCTTTAGGCAAAGAGATCCAGAAGGCGCTGAATCTTGGTGATTCATGGACCACCAAGGCAAAAGTAGAGGAGATTGAAGAATTCGGGGGGTTTTGAACCTCGGACAAGCGATTTATGAAAGAGAAAAAGGTCATCGTGGGCGTGACGGGTGGTATCGCGGCGTACAAGGCAGCCGAATTGGTTCGCCTTCTGGTCAGGGCAGGCGCTGATACGAGTGTGGCGATGACCGCGCATGCGACCAAATTCATCACACCCCTAACTTTTGAGGCCCTTTCGGGCAAGAGAGTCGTCTCGGATATGTGGGATTCCGAAACAGCGCCCATGGACCATATTGCTTGGGGCCAGGAGACAGATCTGATCATCATAGCGCCTGCAACGGCCAATTTTATCGGTAAGATGGCCCATGGGATAGGGGATGATTTTCTCTCCACGCTGGTCCTGGCGGCCACGGCCAAAATACTCGTTTGCCCCTCTATGAACAGCCAGATGTTCTTGAATCCCGCTGTTCAAGACAACATCAGGTTGCTAAGAGAAAGAGGTTATGCGGTGATGGCCCCTGCTGAGGGTGAGTTGGCCTGCGGAGCTGAGGGTCTGGGTCGGCTTCCAGAGCCTGAAGAGATCATCGAGGAGGCCAGAATCTTGCTTTCGAAGCAAGATTTGACAGATCTAAAGATTCTTGTCAGTGCGGGGCCGACAAAGGAATCCATCGATCCGGTGCGATACATGAGCAATCGGTCGAGCGGCAAAATGGGCTACGCCCTAGCTAGCGCTGCCAGATCGAGAGGCGCGGAGGTCACACTTGTCAGCGGGCCTACGAGTTTGAGCCCACCAAGGCATATCACCTTTACGAGAGTCGAAACAGCAGAAGAGATGAGGCGAGCGGTTCTTGAATGCCGCCCCAAATGTAATGTGATTGTTAAAGCAGCGGCGGTTTTGGACTACAGGCCCCGGGAGAGATCCAACCACAAAATCAAGAAGTTGGATGACATCCAACATCTTGAGCTGGTGCGTAATCCCGATATTCTGGCAGAACTGGGGAGCAGCAAGGGAGACGGCCGTTGTCTCTTGGTGGGGTTTGCGGCCGAGACCCAGGATCTCCTTGGCCATGCAGCGGAAAAACTGCGTCAAAAAAACCTTGATATGATCGTGGCGAATGATGTGTCCAGAGAAGACGCCGGCTTTGAATCGGATACCAACGCGGTTAAAATTATCTATAGGGACGGTCACGTGGAGGAGTTGCCCCTCATGACTAAGGAGGAGGTGGCGGACCATGTTCTGGATAGGATCAAGGGGCTATGGCAAGCCGTATCTTAAGCCCGAAAGAAGAATTGAAAGCGATTGTCAGCCAGTTAAAGAACCTCATGGTTGTCGATCGGGATATGGGCCTTGAGCCTCCAACATTTTCTCCCTCAACCCTTAGCTATCTTGAGCCCGGACTGGCGGATCCGCATTCCCTCAACGATTTAAGAGACTTTATTGGTGACTGCAAGAGGTGCAAGCTGTGCCGCGGCCGGACCAACCTGGTCTTCGGCGAAGGCTCGCCCAAAGCGCGGCTGGTGTTTGTGGGCGAGGGGCCCGGGAGAGAAGAAGATTTGGCTGGAAGACCGTTCGTCGGTGAGGCAGGAAGACTTCTGACCAGGATTATTGAAAAGGGGATGGGGCTGAAGCGAGAGGAGGTTTATATCTGTAATGTTGTTAAATGCCGGCCCCCTCACAACCGGGATCCCGATAGTGACGAAATTGAGGCTTGCATGCCTTTCTTGAAACAGCAGCTCCGGATTATTGGCCCGGAGGTCATTTGCACTTTGGGCCGAGTGCCGGCTCAGAGCCTTCTGGGCACGGAATTCAAAATCACCCAGGAAAGAGGAAAATGGTTTGCCTTTTTGGACATCCCGTTGATGCCCACCTATCACCCGGCGTACCTCCTCCGGAATCCTTCAGCGAAGCGCCAGGTTTGGGAGGACGCCCAGCAGATCATGGGGCATTTGGGATTGGAGGTCAAAAGAAATGAATAAGAAACCAATACCCTGCTTGCTACTGGCATTGGTAGGGATTATTTTCTTTTCCATATTGTTTTTCGAGAGTCCTCAGGGACTTTGCGAAGAGCGTGAGGTGATGATCATAGAGTTAGCGGGTCCTATCAACCCTGCAGGGGCGACTTTTCTGACCAGGGGTATAGATAAGGCGCTAAAGCGTGGCGCTGAGCTGGTGATCATTCGACTCGATACACCGGGAGGACTAGCCTCTTCCATGAGAACCATGGTGAAGGCCATACTGAATTCCTCGATTCCAGTTGTCGTTTTCGTTGCCCCCAGAGGGGCTGGAGCGGCCTCTGCGGGTGTTATGGTCACAGTTTCTGCCCATGTTGCTGCCATGGCACCGGGGACAAATATTGGTGCTGCCCACCCTGTAACGGCAGGGGGGAAAGACATTGAAAAAACCATGTCTCAGAAAGTGGTCAATGACATGGCATCCTATGGTCGGGGCATTGCTCAAGAGAAGGGAAAAAATGCTGAGTGGGTCGAGAAGGCTATTCGCGAAAGCGTATCCATTACGGCAGAAGAGGCTGTCAAGAAAAATGTGGTTGACCTGGTGGCAGCGGATGTAGACGACCTCTTAACGCTTCTGGACGGAAGGGAGATCACGCTGCGGCAGGGTAAGATTACCCTCAAAACAAAGGGCCTTACCAAGGAATACCACCACCCTGGATTCAGGGACAAAGTATTGAAAGTTATTAGTGACCCTAATATCGCCTATATCCTGATGATGATTGGCCTCGCCGGATTGTATTTTGAACTCGCTCACCCCGGTGCTATTCTTCCCGGGGTTATAGGCGCCATATCTCTCATTCTTGCCTTTTATTCCTTTCAGACCTTACCGGTCAATTACGCGGGTCTTCTGCTGATTGCCCTGGCTATCATATTCTTTGTCGCGGAGATCAAAATCACGAGCTATGGGATGCTTTCCCTCGGCGGCATCATTTCTCTCACCCTGGGCTCCATTATGCTTTTTGAAGATGTTGGGGTCTCTCTGAGGCTAATGGCGCCCACCATTGTCCTGATTGCGGGGTTTTTCGTCGCGGTTTCAACCCTCGCCTTTCGCGCTTATCGATCAAGCCCCAAGAGCGGGATGGACGGATTGATAGGAAAGGTGGGGTTGGTCAAGGAGCCCATCGATCCTGAAGGGCTTATTTTTGTTCGTGGGGAATACTGGCGGGCCACATCCAGGGACAAAATTGAGCCGGGAGAAAAGGTTCAGGTGGAGAGTGCAGACGGTTTGATTCTGAAGGTCAAAAGACGGACCAGTGAAAACTGATAGGCGTTGAAGGGAAGGACGGTTGCCTCCAGAGGACTCAAGGCATTGATAGCTTGGATTTCATAATTTTTCCTAGAACCAAGAAAGGGGGACATCATGTTTTGGATACTGGCGGTGGTTTTAATCATCTTCTTTCTGGCTTCGGCCATAAGAATCCTGAGAGAGTATGAGCGCGGCGTCATCTTCAGACTGGGTCGTGTGATCAAGACCAAAGGGCCCGGCTTGATTATTCTTATCCCGATCATCGATAAGATGGTCAAGGTAACCCTCCGTCTGGTGGCCATGGACGTCCCGCCACAGGATGTCATCACAAGGGATAATGTCTCTGTAAAAGTGAACGCTGTGATTTACTTCCGGGTCATGGACCCCACTAGCGCGACCATCGAAGTGGAGAACTACCTTTTTGCCACCTCACAGCTTGCCCAGACAACCCTGAGAAGTGTGTGCGGCCAGGTGGAACTGGACGAACTCCTCGCGGAGCGAGAGAAAATCAACACGCAGTTACAGACGATCCTAGACGCCCACACGGATCCCTGGGGAATCAAGGTGACCACTGTAGAGGTGAAACACATTGACCTGCCCACGGAGATGCAGCGGGCCATGGCGAGACAGGCCGAAGCGGAAAGGGAAAGGCGGGCGAAGGTCATCAGTGCGGAAGGTGAATTTCAGGCTGCGAACCGCCTGGCAGACGCGGCCAGTATCATTTCGAAATACCCTGAGGCCCTTCAGCTGCGATACCTACAGACCTTGAGGGAGATCTCATCAGAGAGTAATTCCACGACGCTTTTCCCAATACCGGTAGAACTCTTCAGACCCTTTATTAAGAAGGATTAAAGGTCAAACATTTTGAGATTAGCGGATAGAATTCCAGAGATCTTAAATTATCTGTAACATTTTAGCCTTATGAAACACCTCGGTGATGGTATTGGCCATAGAGCTAAACGGTTACAATTATCTGAGCAGGAGATAGTGGCATGGCAGATGAGATAAAGGAAGAAAAGAAGGGAAAAAAGAAGAAAGAGGAAAAAAAGGAAGCGGAAAAACCCATAGACAAGATGACGGCCACGGAACTGAGAGAGATAGCCCGAGGGATCGGGGGTGTGACCGGCGTCCACGCCATGAAAAAGGAAGAGCTTCTGAGGGTGGTAAAAGAGGCAAGAAGGATCGAGGATGAGGAGCCGGTAAAAAAGAAGAAAAAGAGCGCCGTCAAGGAGAAAGCCAGCGTCAGGGAACTAAAGCTGAAGGTCCTTGAGCTCAAGAAGGAGAAAGAGGCGGCAAGGGTGGAAAAAGACAAGAAAAAGGTGGATATCCTTCGCCGCCGCATAAACCGCTTGAAGAAGCGGACCAAGAGGGTTGCCCAGGCCTGAGAAAAAGAGCAATTATCAAGCAGGCTCACGGGATGGGCTGCCCTGGGCCTGCTTTTCTTTTAGTGCCGTCTGGTGTCCATTGTCAGTGGTAGGTCAAAACTACGGTAGCGATAACGTCGCGCTAGATTAAATCGTGTAACGATTTTATTGAAGAGTGGACATGCAGCAAAACCCCAACAGTAAAGTCCTCAAGACAGTGGCGATTATCCCCGCCGCTGGTATAGGCGTTCGCATGGGAGGTGCACCGGCCAAACAATTCTTAGATTTCGACGGTAGACCTCTTTTAGCGGTGACGCTGGAAAAATTCCAAGTTTGCCCTGCAATCGATAGCATTATCGCGGTCGTTCCTTCAGGGGATGTGGACTATTGCAAGGAGGAGATCGTTGTAGGATACAACCTGAGCAAGGTGGAAAAGATTGTCGTGGGAGGAAAGAGGCGGCAGGACTCCGTAAGGCTCGGTTTGGAGGCGACGAAGGGAGATTACAACTTGGTCATTATCCATGATGGCGTGAGGCCGCTCGTTCAAACGGATCTGATCAGTCGTGTCGCGGATGCTGCAAGGGAATTCCGAGCTGTCATCACAGCCATGCCTGCCAAAGAGACAGTCAAGGAGGTCGGAGAGGATAACAGGGTTGTAAAGACCTACGACCGAAGACGGGTCTGGCAGGTACAGACACCACAAGCCTTCCGCTATGAGGATATCATCACAGCCCACCATAAGGCCGTGGAGGGGGGCTGGGAAGAAGTGACCGATGATGCCTTGCTCTTGGAAAAAATGGGGATCCCGATAGAGGTCATAGAAGGTTCGGAAGATAACATCAAGGTGACCACGGCCCATGACTTCGAGCTGGCGCGGTTTTTGTTGAATAGGGGAAAAAGTGAACTAAGGTGATAAAAGTTTAAAAGAAAGTCACTGCTGTCCAAAATAAATCGAAAACACGCTTCTAAGCGAGGTAGATGCCTGTATTTACAAGATGCCCCGCCCATAATTGTGCCATATGACGATATCCTGTGGGCGGGGAGATTCACTTTAGGCAATTTGGCTTACTTCAGTCACCTGATGAAGATATGCATCTAAGGATTGGGACAAGAGGAAGCAAGCTCGCGCTTACTCAGAGCGAGTGGGTCAAGGGTAAGATAAAGGCGACATACCCAGAAGCCCAGGTGACGCTTGTAAGGATAAAGACCAAGGGAGACAAGATCCTAGACTCTCCTCTCAGCAATATCGGAGGCAAGGGCCTTTTTGTCAAGGAGATCGAAGATGCTCTGCTGCGGAAAGAAGTGGACGTGGCTGTCCACAGCATGAAAGATGTGCCGGCTGAATTACCAGAGGGGCTCATGATTTCCGTATTTCCAAGAAGAGAAGACCCCTGTGACGCATTGGTATCCAAGAATTACAATTCCATTGAGGCCTTACACCAGGGGGCATCGGTAGGTACGGGCAGCCTGAGGCGTTCTGCCCAATTGCATCATCTAAGACCCGATCTCCGTGTGGTTCCCATGAGGGGAAATGTGGAGACACGACTCAGGAAACTGGATTCGGGTGATTTGGATGCAATCATCCTGGCGTCTGCAGGCCTAAAGCGGCTCGGGCTTTCAGAAAGAATCCGCCATGCTCTTGCGCCTGGAAGGTTTCTGCCTGCCATTGGCCAGGGTGTACTCGGCTTGGAAATGAGACAAGATGATGATGTCGTTCACAGTCGCTTGCATTTCCTGAACCACGACGAGACGGAAATGACCGTCAGGGCGGAAAGGGCATTCTTAAAGGAGTTGGAGGGAGGTTGCCAGGTTCCCATAGCCGCCCACGGTCGATTGGGTGGAGATGGCCTTACACTCACCGGCATGGTGGCTGAGCTGGACGGCAGCGTGCTGATCAAGGATGAAATAAGCGGCCCAAGGGAGAATCCGGAAGAACTGGGTGTCACTCTTGCCAGAAGGCTTCTCGCTTCCGGTGCGGATGAAATACTCGCCCGGATTTACGGGAAGACATGATGGGAGAGGCGCCCGGGCAATTCCTTCAAGGTAATACTGAATGACGAAAGAGAAACGTGGCAAGGTGTATTTGGTGGGGGCAGGGCCCGGTGACCCTGGTCTTCTAACGCTGAGGGCAAGAGAGTATATCCAAAAGGCAGATGTGGTCGTGTACGACCACTTGTCAAACCGAACCTTTCTTGAGTTTGCGGATGGGAAGGCAGAATTGATTTATGTAGGCAAACAGAGTGGCCATCATACCATGAGCCAGACCGACATAAACAAGTTAATCGTGGACAGGGCCAGCGAGGGTCTGAACGTGGTCAGGCTCAAGGGAGGGGATCCGTTCATATTCGGCCGAGGAGGGGAAGAGGCCCAGGAACTTGTCAGGGCGGAGATTCCCTTTGAAGTGGTGCCCGGGATCACTTCTGCCATCGCGGTACCCGCCTACGCTGGTATTCCTTTAACCCATCGCGACTATACCTCCACCGTGGCCTTTATCACCGGACATGAAGATCCCGCCAAGGAAAAATCAGACATTGCCTGGGACAAGCTCGCGTCAGGGGTGGGAACACTGGTTTTTCTTATGGGAGTGGGTAACCTGCCAAATATTGCGAAGAGTCTCATAGAACATGGCCGTTCTTCCCAGACGCCTGTGGCTGTCATTCGTAGGGGAACGTTTCCGGAACAAAAGACGATTGTGGGTTCTCTTGAGGATATTGCAGAGAGGGTTCAGAGAGAAGAGCTGAAACCGCCGGCGATCATTGTTGTGGGAGACATTGTAAAGCTAAGAGATGCGCTTAACTGGTTTGAAAAGAGGCCTTTATTCGGCAGGCGGATCGTGGTTACAAGAGCACGGGAGCAGGCGAGCGACTTTCTAGCCCGTTTATCTGAACTGGGAGCTGAATGTATAGAATTTCCGACCATCGAGGTTATTCCCCCTGCCAACTGGAAAGCGCTCGATGAGGCAATTCATTCGCTTGATAGCTACCATTGGTTGCTGTTTACAAGCGTGAACGGGGTTAAGTACTTTTTCCAGAGACTGGAAAGCCATAGAAAGGATGTGCGTGATCTGAAGGGGATCAAGATCGGAGCCATAGGCCCCAAAACAGCCCAGAGCATTCAGGAGAAAGGGATCAGGCCGGATCTGGTTCCAGATGAGTACCGTGCGGAGGCTGTAGTGGCATCCTTCGAGAAGATGGCACCTAAAGGGGGATGCAAGATTTTGTTACCCAGAGCAGCCCAAGCAAGGGAAGTCCTGCCTCGAGAGCTGGAGAAGATGTCTGCCAGGGTGGATGTGGTTGAGACTTACCGCACGGTGAAGCCTGAGGCTGACAGGGGCAAGGTCAAAGAAATGTTGGAAAAAGGGGATATCCACATGGTGACCTTTACCAGTTCGTCCACGGTGAATAACTTTCTGGAAATGCTTGAATCGGAGAGAGATCTGTTGCTTAGGTGGATGGAAAAGGTGGTGGTGGCCTGCATAGGCCCTGTAACAGCTCAGACAGCGGAAAAGCATGGCTTAGAAGTCAACCTGATCCCCTCGGAATACACCATCGAAGCCCTTACCAATGCGATTGTTGCGTATTTTTCATCTCAGAACGTTTCATCCAACCCGCCTTAGTTTTTCCAAAAGCTCCCGCGCCCTGTTGCCTGGTACGCTTAGGCCGTACCTCTGTATTGAGAATTCAGCCGCGGCGAAACCACAGGTGGGTGGACACCGAATGCAACACCACGTGGGACCCGTTCGGTTGGATTTTCGGCTTTCCAATGTCCTTTGAATGAGATGGAGCTACCGTGCCTTACAATTTTATCATCATTTTTCTTTCACACGCGTCCATGTCACAGTATTGAAAGCCGAGTTTCACATACAATTTGATGGCGATGAAATTTGTGATCGCCACAGTGAGCCAGACTGAATTGAAACCGAGTTCCCTAGCCCTTTTCAATATTAAGCGGGTCAGTTGTGTCCCGACACCGAGGTTTCGATAGTTCTGATGGACAAAGACCACAAACTCGCCGGAGTCTCCTTTGACATCAGGGATCAGCGCAGCATGGCCGATCACTTTCTCACTCCGCCAGGCAAGTACATTCTCCCCTATACCGATCAACTCTTCTATCCAGGCTTTACAACTTCCCGCGTCCTCAGGGGGAAGACCCTGGGAGGCTGGCCTGGGAGAGAAATCGCGGTACATCTCGGTAAGGCATGAGAGGTCGGCAGCGCTGCATGTGCCTATCTCGAAGGTACATCCCGTTTTGTCTTTTATCGTAAGGCGTCCAACGGTTATGGGGTCCAAAGATAAACCCTTCTTGTTTCACCACATAAGTGTTTTATGTCTTCATGAACGAAACAAGCTAGACTACTGGTAACAAATCACCAACCCTAGGGTAAATCGTGGACAGAGTTTATGGGAAAGGGGGTACCGTGTCAAGGATAACAATCTGGCACATCGAGATGCCAAGATCAAGCTTAAGGTTTTATGATGGGGCATAGGCGCTCTGTCTGAGTGGCCTAGCAGTAATTTTATCATCACGGTGATTTATGACTCATAGCCCAAAACCCTGTCTTCAATGAGGACGTGGCGGCATCACCTCACTCTTCACAATTGATAAAAGAAGTAATATACTCCCTGCTTGAGCACAAAACTATCTCAAGAGGACTGAATTGCAAACTTGCCAGTGGCCCCGAATAAAAGAAGTGCATTTAGTCATTTGCCATTTCGCACACTTATAGGCGGATGCAAAATATCTCTCAATGGCCGCTAGGTAACACTATGAACTGGGAAAGGAAAAACATGCGACCCTTAGATGAAATCAAAGTGATCGAGATGGCGGGTCTGGCCCCATCACCTTATTGTGGCATGATATTGGCTGATTTTGGAGCGGATGTGGTCATTGTAGACCGCTTGTCAAAAGGGGCCCCGGAGATACCCAATATCATGGCCAAAAATCCTTTTGACAGAGGAAAGAGATCCATCAGGATCAACCTGAAGACCGAAGAGGGTGTCTCAATCGTACGGAAAATGATCCGGGTTTCAGATGTCCTGCTGGAGCCCTATAGGCCAGGGGTTATGGAAAACCTTGGGCTTGGGCCGGATGAGGCTTTGTCGTTGAATCCTAAACTGATCTATGCTCGCCTGACAGGCTGGGGTCAAAAAGGAGCGTACGCGAACATGGCTGGACACGATATCAATTACATCGGTCTTTCGGGGTCGCTCTCTCTGTTTCGAAGAGTGGGGGAGAAGCCTCTTCCGCCGTGTAACATTCTGGGTGATTTCGCAGGCGGCGGCATGCTTTGCGCCATGGGCATCTTACTTGCTTTGATTGGAAGAACCCGATCGGGAAAGGGCCAGGTGGTAGACGCCGCAATGGTGGACGGTGCGTCCAATTTGTCGGTCCTGTTTTACGCCCTGCTGGCCAACCATCTTATGACCCTCAATATCGGAACAAACGCTCTGGACACCGGAGCGCCCTACTATCAGGTCTACGAAACAGCGGATGGAAAATTTATGGCTGTGGGGGCCATCGAGGGCAGATTTTATGATTTGCTCCTCAAGGGCCTTGATGTG
>JASFTV010000055.1:0-14253 GCA_050050615.1 Desulfobacteraceae bacterium | reverse complement strand
CGCCCCTGCGGGGCCTCACCCGTGGCCTTACGCTGGTCACCGGGCAGCGACTTTTCGTTTTTGAAAAGAGACCCCCATGCCTCGCAGCTCGCTGCTCATGGGAACCTGAATTTTGGGCCCCGTGGAGCATCTTGTAAATACAGACACTTAGCTCGTTTAGAAGTGTGTTTTCGATTTATTTTGGACAGCAGTGATGCCCCCAAATTGCGTAAAGAGACTGCTCATCGCACGAAATTCGCAATCCTGCTATGATCTTGTATGCCAGAGCAGAGACAGCTCCTTTTTACCGATCAAACCATCGTGGCTAAGGCCGCATGTTGCCCTGCGGTGCACCTTTCCCAAGTTGAGCTTTTTTTGTAAGGGTTGTCGGTATTACGGTTTTGAGGGAGAGAGCCGTAGATATTCCTTTGCCTTCGCATGACCTGCTTGCGCAGCCTTCCTGAAATCCACCATCGCTTTTGGCTTGTCCCCCCTGGCAGAATGTACAAGGCCGCGATTATAATAAAGATCTGCGTCATTAGGACTTATTCTCAATGCAGCATTGTAATCCCGTAAGGCGAGATTCATTTTGCCCAATTGGAAATGAGCATTGCCTCGATTGCAATAAGCATCCACAGCCTTGGGTTCCAGCCTAATCGCCTCTGAAAAGTCTTTTGCCGCCTGCGCATACCTTTTCATCCTCACAGAAACCAAGCCCCGGTTGTAGTAAGCATCTCTGTGTTCTTTATTGATCTCTATGGCCTTGGTATAGTCCTTGAAGGCCATCTGCAACGCCCCTTTGTACGCATACAACCAACCTCGGTTAAAAAAGGCATCCGCGTTTTTATTGTTTCGCTTTACCAAGCTATTCAACCTTCTCATTTCAAATTCAAAGTCCACGGCTTTCTTCGGCGCAGGGATGATCTGTGCTAAAGGGGCGGGTGAACCTGTCGTGGGTCGGGCTCCAGCCTTTTTATCGGCCTTCTCAGCGGGTGCTGGTGCAGGTTTTTTAATCGGGATCTTGATGGTCTTTGCTTGTCCCCATGCCTGCAGGGAAGGGAAAACTGATGCGATGAAGCTGATGAGAAGCAGTTCAATAAATAGGATTCTCATGACTGATCGGCTCTTGCAATTGCTCATAATCTCACTCCCTTGAAATCTTTCAAGCTACGAGGAAAATTGAAAATCAACATCAAGAAATTCACCACCTATTCTGCGATATAAAAGCCAACCAATGCAACCGTTTTAGGATTTCTTACATCCAACTGAGATTTCCCTCACCCTTCCCTTATCCCCGCTGGGGAAGCGCGATGGTCTGCCTGCCACTGTTCTCGCGGGCCCGCCGCCTTCCCGCTTGTGCCTCGCCGTGGCAGGCGGGTCGGTTTCGCCTCAGGCGAGTGAAGGGTAGGCGCGGAGGTGAGGAGACAAAATGCGAGTTGATTGTATGCGCTTGTACTCGTTGGAGAAGCTGGAATAGAGACCTTGTGGACACATACTATAAGTCAATCAGCAATGCAAGAACAGATTAAGCGTTCAGTAGCGTTCCGGAGGCTATGAAGGCGTTCACACGGTCTGGCAGTGAGGGCCATGTAATCTTGAAGTAAGAAAGCCAGATAGTTGCTCAACTTAGAGTTGAATATAAGTCAATGGACGCAATGCTTGAACAAAGCGCTTTTGGAAAAAATTTGACTTGGCTGAAGAGCTATGATAGGGTTCCGCGGAAATGAATGAGAGCTCATTCATTGACATAAATGATCAATAAGGAAATCGATGGGATACAAAATGCAGCCTTTTGCTACATGCCGCATTCACCGGGTGATTCAAATTGTAAGGACGAGGTTGATAAAAACTCTTTTAAGATATAACATGCCGTTTCTGAACGTGATGCGTTCATGCCCTGGAGAGAGTTGCCGGGCATGAATATAACCTGAAACTCCTCACGAAAGTAAAAGAAACCTACCTCATTGTGACGGCCCGCCCGTTCTGTTTGATGTATTTTGAGGACGCCATAAAAACAGGCGGTCCTGAAAATCAAATGAGGATCATTGATCTGACGGAAATAGTTATATCAACGCTTTAGGAGGTGCGGAGAATGGATATCATTGTATGTGTTAAAAGGGTCCCCCTCACCCAAGAGGTGGATCTGGAGATTAACCCACAAAAGAATGACGTGCGAAAGGATATGTTGGCTTTCGTCATTAACGAGTGGGACAATTATGCCATTGAAGAGGCTGTTCTCCTCAAGGAGAAAATGGAGGGCACTGTCATCGCCATAACCGTTGGAAATGAGGACGATGAAGAGGTCTTGAGAAGGTGCCTCGCGATGGGCGCTGACCGGGCCATCAGGATCGATCCGGCGGACCGTCCCCTAGATCCTTTTGTCATTTCAAGGATTCTAGCCGAAGTCATCAAGGGCCTGCCATATGATCTTATCCTGACAGGTGTTCAGGCTGACGACGTTAACAATGGGGCTGTAGGGACGATGCTGGCGGAACACCTGGGCTTGGCCCATGCTGCTGTTGTGAACGGCTTGGAACCAGGGGGAGAGGAGGCCACTATCCGGGTGGAACTGGAAGGGGGGACCGATGAAGTCTCAAAGATCAAGCTGCCGGCCTTGCTGAGTATCCAGACAGGGATCAACGAGCCCAGGTATGTCTCAATTATGGGCATAAGAAAGGCAGCGAAAAAAGAGCTCAATGTGATGAGCATTGAGGAGCTGGGCCTGTCCGAGGGGGATCTTACGCCAAGGGCCACCATTGAGGAGATCTTCTTGCCGCCTGAAACTGAGGGCGCCGAGATCATAGAGGGTGACGCTGGGACGGTTGCTGAGACGATCTTACGAATCATCAAAGAGAAGGGGGTGAGCATATAAATGGGCGAGATATTTGTCGTTGTAGAACATAGACAAGGCGAAGTGAGGGAGATCACGTATCAGATGCTCTGGAAGGCGAACGATCTTTGTCAGACACTTTCCCATACCCTGACCGCTGTATTGATTGGGGGAAAGGATGAGCCTTTTATCAGTGATCTTACCGGGAGGGTAGACAAGGTGATCGCCGTTGAGGACGAGAAGTTGAAAGATTTCAATGGCGACCTCTATAAGGAAATTCTCCACAGACTTATTGAGGAAAGCCGTCCCTTTCTGATCCTTATTGGGCACACCCCCTGGGGAATGGACTTTGGGCCCTCTCTTTCCATTAAGAGCGGATTTCCAATTGCCACAGACTGTGTGGATATTCTGTTAGAGGACGGCCATCCAAAGGTCATTCGCCAGATTTATACAGGGAAGCTCTTTTCAAAGGTTTCCTTAAAAGAATCCGAAAGCTATCTCGTTACAGTGAGAAGTGGTGCATTTCCAGCGGATAAGGTGGGCGAGCGTCAGGGTCAGGTGATTAAGAAAGAGATCCCCGCTGATCTCCCGGAAATTAGCAAGCAGTTTGTGGCCTTTGAGGAAGCAGGGGCCGGAGATGTGGATATTACCCAGGCAGAGGTTCTCGTATCAATCGGGCGGGGTATCGGTGAAGAAGACAACGTCCCTGTTCTTAGGGCGTTGGCAGAACTGATGGGCGGTGTCCTCTCCTGTTCCCGTCCTGTGGTGGACAAAAACTGGCTGCCAAAATACCACCAAGTGGGAACCTCAGGCAAATCCGTGAAACCCAAGGTCTATCTGGCCTTCGGTATAAGCGGTGCATTCCAGCATGTGGCCGGGATCACGGGTGCCGGGACGGTGATTGCCATCAATAAAGATAAAAAAGCGCCCATATTCAGGGTTGCAGATTATGGTGTGGTAGAGGATCTTTTCAAAGTCGTAGATGCGCTCAAGGAGAAACTATCCGCTTAACTTTTGGGGCGTTCTGAAGCCGCCGATGGCGGCTTTCCGGAAAATGCGAAGCATTTTCCGGTTGTGAAGATGCCCCGCCCAGTGGGCGGAGAGCTTCACTCGCTGGCCGGTGGATCTGAGAGTGAGCCTCACGGCGAAACGGGTCAGCGCGCAACCATTGGAGGCATTTCATGGATTTCACACTCACCAAAGAACAGATTGACATTCAGAAAGCGGCCAGGGAGTTTGCCCTCGGCGAGTTCCCGGAGCGGGCCCAAGAATTTGATCGGAATGAAACTTTTGATCTGGATATCTGGCGGAAGGCGTGCGAGCTTGGCTTTGTGGGCGTGTTCATTGAGGAGGCGTATGGTGGCGCGGGTCTTGGTTTCTTTGAACACTGTCTGATCACGGAGGAATTTTGGGCGGTTGATGCAGGGATGGCCAATGCCGTAATCACGAGCACTTTTGGCGCTGAACTTTTGGGGCTTTTTGGAACGGATGAGCAGAAGGAAAAATATCTTCCGCCCTTGGTTACCGGAGAGGCGATTATCGGGACAGCCATCACAGAGCCTGACGCAGGATCTGACGTCACCATGGCCACAACCTCGGCTGTCAGGGATGGTGACGAATACGTGATCAATGGGTCCAAGATGTTTATCACGAACGGGAGTTTGGCCAGTTATCTCAATGTGTTCTGTTTAACAGACCCCGATAACCCGGACAGACATCAACGGCATTCCTTTTTCATTGTGGAGACAGACCGACGCGGTTTTGAGGCGAACAAAATTCAGGGCAAACTGGGCATAAGGGCGAATGATACGGCTGAGATCTCTTTTTCCGATGTCAGGATTCCGGCCCCCAATTTGATTGGACAAGAGGGGAATGGTTTTCGGGAGTTGATGGCCTTTTTTAACATCACCAGACTCCACATCTGTGCCATGGCGGTGGGGATTGCCCGCGCAGCCATGGAGGAGAGTATGGCCCACATCAAGAAAAGGCATCAGTTTGGTGTTCCCCTCGCCTCGTTCCAGGTAAACCAGTTCAAGATCGCTGAGATGGCCACCCTGATTCGTGCCGCCAGAAACCTCTACTATGAGGCTGCCTGGTTGACCGACCAGGGGAAGATGGATCATGCCCTGACGGCCATGGCAAAATGGTTTTCAGGGCAGGCGGCTGTAAGATGTGCTGATGAGGCGCTTCAGATGCACGGAGGCTACGGCTACATAGATGAGTACAAGGTGCAGAGAATCTACAGGGATGCGAAGATTGTAGAGATCTATGAAGGGACGAAAGAGATAGAAAAACTCATCGTGGCCAGATCAATGCTTCGAGCCTAAGAGAGTATGATGATTTCGTCTAAAGGCCGTTTGGGCACATGATGGACGCCAAACCCATCCCGCCAGTATCGAATATCCCCGTCAGGCCCGAGGGCCTCAATGACGATCTTCTCCTTGGGTTTGCCCAAGGCGATCACACGAAGGATCTCATAACGATCCGCTATAGAAAACGCCTTTCGCATCCTTCTTCCTATCCACGGATCCAATGATGCAACCAGCCAGGCCCACGCTCGTGGCTCCTAAAGGCATGGCCTCCTCAAACAGTCATATGGGGAGGTCAAACCGAGCCGGGTTCTATGGGCTCCGGCCTTCACTCCATTTCTCTATGAATGGTATCATTTTCACATCAGGTGGAGGCAGGCGGTAATTTTCAAGATCTTGGGGTCGGACCCACCTCATCTCAGCGCATTCAAGAGGCTGGGGTTCGCCGCTCATGTGAGCGCATTCAAAGAGGTGAAGGCATATGGATTTTTTCTCATATTCGTGATCAATGTCAAGGAGCCGTTTGTTCGCCCGAACTTCTATGCCCAATTCCTCTCTGATCTCTCTTTCCAGACACTCTCTTAAGGTTTCATGCCCTTCCAGTTTTCCGCCCGGGAACTCCCAAAACCCCCCAAGATGCCCTCCTTCCGGTCGTCTGGTGATCAAGATCCTTCCGTCCCGCCATAATAGGCCGGCAGTGACATGATAATGAGGCCTATTCCTTCTCTTATTCAATGGGAAGCACCTTGATTCTCAGCCTGAGGTATGCCTCTTCGGCCTCCTCATGGCCGGGCGAAATCTCCAAGATTTTTTTGTAAGCGCTTAAGGCTTCGCCGAAGTTTCCCTCTGCCTCACGAAGCCTGGCCAGCTTTAGGAGCAATCTAAGGCTGGCCTCCTTGGCTTCCTCATGACCGGGTGAAATCTCCAGCACCTTTCTATATGCTTCTAGGGCTTCCTGAGCGCTCCCCTGTTTCTCCTGAAGTCTAGCCAAATGGAGGAGCAGGGTGAGATCTTCCGGTTTTGCCTTCAGGGCCTCCTTCATCTGTCCGATAGCGAGATCCTCCTTGCCTGTTTTTAGATACGCCAAGATAAGATATTCTCGGAGATCAATGTCTCCGGGATGAAATTTCAGGCCGTTTTCCATAACCTCGATGATGCCCTTATAGTTACCCCGCTTGTTCAAGTATTCAAACATATAGTAGTAAGGGCCTACCTCTTTCGGATTCAAACGGACAAGGGTGTTGGCCTCCTTGAAAGCAAGATCCTCCGCCTTCTTTCTCTTGTAGATATCAAACAAGAAGCTGTGGACTTCTATGTCCTTTGGGTGACGTTCCAAGTATTTCTTGAAAAAGGGGATACTATTGGTCAGGTTGCCCGTTTCGTATTCAAGCACCGCAATGTTGTAAAGGAGCGTGTCATTGCTTGGATCCTTGGAAAGGATTTTCTTGTAAACTTCTTTCAGGCTCTTCTTATCCCCCCGCTTTTCAAAGATCTTTGTCATGAGCAACAACGCGCTGACCGAGTCGGGTGTCTCCGCGAGTACGTCAGACAGATATTTTTCCGCCTCTTCTAGATTTCCCTTTTTGATCAAGCTTTCCGCAAGCCTCACCCGGCTTTCCATGTCTCTTGGTTTAAGGCTAATCGCTTTGCTCAGGAAAAAGTTGGCCTTCTCCTTGTTGCCCATTTTCTCGTAAAGGCTTGAGAGGTTGTAGTAAAGGTTCGCATCCTTTTTGTCTAGTTCGACAGCTTTTGAATACGCGGAGATCGCGTTTTTGACCTGATCGGTTTGTGTATACAGGTATCCGAGGGTTTCATAGATAGGCAGCCGCTTCCCCTTTTCTATTTTCCCCACCAGGCTTTCATACACTTCAATCGCATCTTTGTCTTTTTTTGCTTTCTCGAAAGTTGCGGCCAGCTGAAGCTGGATATCGACATCATTGGGGTTCTGCTCGCTTAGCCTTTTCAGGACCGAAATGACCCCATTTGTGTCAGACATGGCCTCATAGAGATCAAGAAGCTCAAACAAAATCTTCTGGTCAGGCTTTTCTTTGGCAACGGCCTCAAGCATCGTGGCAGCCTTTGACCACTGCTTGAGGGACTTATACTCTTCAATGAGCCTGTCCCGGATATGTGTATCCTTCGGTGAAAAATTCAGTGCCTCTTCAAGGATCTTGATTCTTTTTTCTGCATCGATCGTCCTTTCCGCCTTGTCCAACCAATCCTCCAAATAGGGTTCCACCTCAATATCCACATATCCGATATTATGGTTATACTGTTTCACCATTATCCTGAATTTATGTTGACCAAAAATGGAGCGTTCAGGGAGCAGGGTTGCGAGGGGCAGCCTTTCATAGGAAAGGGCGTTAATATCAACTCCGCTCGCCATCAGGCGAACGCCGATATTAAAAGATATGCTGGTGGAAACTTTAAGGATTTTTACTCTGTCCTGGGGATGGAGACGAAGGACTTCACCATTCAGAAGCTTTAAGGGTTGTCCATTTTTTTCTATCAGGATGTAATAGAACTCGGGTGAGACGTTGTAAAGGCCCGGCCAAATCCACCACACGACAGAGAAAGCTGCCATCGCAAGAATGATGATGACCCAAAAGGCCGTTCTGCTTCTGCGGGGCTTTTTTCTTCTACGCTCTACCAATCACCGTTCCTTTTCAGCGGAAATGCTTCTTAACTTTGACCCTTTCAGAAAACCTGCCTTCCCAGGCTAGAAGTACAGGGCTGGCCACGAAAATGGAGGAATAGGTTCCCACGAAAATGCCGATCAACAAAGCAAATGCAAAATCATGAATGACGGCGCCCCCCATAATGAAAAGAAATATCACCACGATTAATGTCGTTGAGGAGGTCAGAATGGTTCTGCTTAGGGTTTCGTTGATGCTGGCATTCATCACCTCTTCAAAGTTTCGCCTTCGGAAGCGGCTCAAATTTTCCCTGATTCTGTCGAAGACAATAATCGTATCGTTGAGGGAATACCCGACGATGGTGAGAAGGGCGGCTATGATGGGGAGGGAAATCTCCCTGTTGGTAAGCGCAAAAGCGCCGATTGTAATCGTAACATCATGGATAAGGGCAATAATAGCGCCTAGGGCGTATTTCAGTTTAAGGAACCAACACAGACCAAGGGTAACGAGCAACGCAATAACGATGAGCCAGGTAACCCCAATGCCGATAATGGAAGCGACATAAACGGCCAAAATGAGACACAAAGCCATGATAATGCTCATGAGCCATTTGAGTTCGAATCGGCCTGAAATGTAGATAGCAATAAAGAGGATAGCGTAAAAAATGGCAAACAGAGCTTTCTGGCGGAGGTCTTCGCCAACCTTTGGACCGACCATTTCAACCCGCCTTATCTCAACACCTTGGCCGGAATAAGCAATTAAAGCCTCTTTTACCTTTTCGTTCAGGCCCGCCAACTGCATATCCGTCCTCCGGACCCTTATCAAGTATTCAAATGCCTTCTCTTCGCCAAATTCCTGAATGATGCTGTCTTGAAGTTGAATGGGCTTGAGGGCCTCTCTGATATTGGACGCTGTGTGCTCTTCATCCAATTTGACCTGAATGACAACGCCGCCGGAAAAATCGACACCGTAATTGGGTCCACCGCGCAATAGAAGCAAAATAAAGGTGGCAATAATCAAGATCGCAGAAAAAACGAACGCGATTTTCCTTCTTCCAATGAAATTGATGTTGATTCCCGGCTTGATAAACTGCATATGTGACCTACCTTTGTGAGTCGCTAAAGTGAGCTGAAGTGCTTAGTGTCTCGAAGATCAAAAAATGGCATTTGCCTAAGTCTATCTGGACTTTTCCACACCACCGATCCAGAATCATGTATCAAGTAGCCAGCCACCCATCAGATGCTCATCTTCTTCCACTTTCGGTTAACGAAAAGATAATCAAAGATGATTCGGGTTCCGAAGACCGCGGTGACAAAGCTTGCCACAATACCGATGCTGAGCGTCACGGCAAAGCCTTTCACCGGACCGGTCCCAAACTGAAAAAGCACGAGGGCGGCGATAAATGTGGTGACATTGGCATCCAGAATGGTGACCAAAGCCTTTGCGTACCCTGCTTCAATAGCCGCCCTGGAAGGTTTCCCGACCCTTAGTTCTTCTCGTATTCGTTCAAAAATGAGAACATTGGCATCAACGGACATACCTATGGTGAGTATGATACCAGCGATCCCTGGCAGGGTCAGGGTGGCGCCGAAGAAGGCCAGGCCCGCCATGACAAAAAGCATGTTTAGTAGAAGCGCTAGGTCAGCGAACAGGCCGGAAAGACCGTAGTAAAGCGCCATAAAGGAAATGACCACCACGCCCCCGATGATTGTGGACTTGAATCCCTTTTCAATTGAATCCTTGCCCAAAGAGGGACCGACTGTCCTCTCTTCCAATATCTTTACCGGTGCAGGGAGGGCACCCGCCCTTAAAACAATGGCCAGGTCCCTTGCCTCATCCATGGTGAAATATCCAGTAATCTGGGCTCTCCCACCGGAGATTTTATCCCGTATCACGGGAGCAGAGTAGACATTGTTGTCAAGTACGATGGCCAGTTTTTTCTCTATATTCTCTCCAGTGATCCGCTCAAACAGTCTTGCGCCACGGGCATCAAAGGATAGGGAGACATAGGGTTCGTTGTATCGCGTATCAATCTGTACCCTGGCATCGGTGATGTACTCTCCAGTGAGGAGCGTCCTTCTCTTCAGCAAATAGGGAATCTTTCTCTTGCCGCCGGTTTTCGGGTCGACTGCGGTTTGGTAGAGAATTTCGTCGCCCAGGGGAATATTCCCTTTGAGAGCCTCCTCCAGGCTATTCTCTTCGTCAACAAGCTTGAATTCTAGGAGAGCCGTCTTGCCGATGAGATCAATAGCTCGCTTGGGGTCTTTGACGCCCGGTAATTGGATCAAGATCCTGTAATCTTCCTGAGGTCTGATATCCGGTTCAGTGACGCCAAACTGATCAATGCGGTTCCTAATGGTCTCTAAGGCCTGGTCAGCCGCCAATTTCATAATCTGGCTCCTGGCCCTGTTGCTCAGAATGAGCTCAAACGCCATACCCTCCGCCTCTACGCCGATTGTTTCTATTTTGAAATCCTGGTAATTTCCCTCTATTAGATTCCGAAGAACCTCTTCATCCTTTTCTCTCATGAGCGTCAGCCTTACGCCTTCCGTGGCGTAACGCTTAAGCTCCAGGTACCTGATCTTGTTCCTTCGAAGATCATGCTTCAGCTCCTCCACCATCCTTTCGAGGTTGCTTTCAACGGCCTTCTTTGCTTCCACTTCCAGGATCAGATGGACCCCACCCTGGAGGTCAAGACCGAGGTGAATTTTTTCCTCGGGCAAGAAGCTTGACCACCATGCAGGGAGATCCGTGCTGAATGAAGGAGTCAGGTAAATAAACGCAACCAGAACAAGAAAACCTATGATTGCTGCGCGCCAGCCTAAGTTCTTCGCCACTCTCTACTCCTCTGCGTTTGAGCCTGTATCGGTTATCACTGCTGTCCAAAACAAATCGAAAACACACTACTAAACAAGTTAAGTGCCTGTTTTTACACGATGCCCCGCAGTGCTCAAAATTTAGGTTCCCATGAGCACCGAGCCGTGAGCCATGGGGGTCTCTTTTCAAAAACGAAAAGCCGGTGCCCGATAATCAGCATGTGACCATGGGTGAGGCCCCGCAGGGGCGGGACAGGCGGGCGGAAGGCCTCCTGGGAATCGCCATGGAAGGACCTCCGTGGAATTGGCTGCGAAGGTGCTCCGCCCGCCCTCGCTGCCCCCGTTCGCATAGCCCTTCCCGCATTCCCTTCGTTTTTGAAAAGAGACCCCCATGGCTCGCACGAAGCACCGATTCGTTTTTGGACAAGAATGATCGGTTATCATTGATTAACTCGTGCCAGATTCGTCACTTCTAAGGATCCCTGCAACGGAACCTCGAGAGACCTTAACCCTTATCTTAGGCGCAATCTCCATGGTGACTACTTCAGCAGTTAAACCAGTAATAATACCGTGCAGTCCCCCTGAAGTCACCACCTTGTCTCCCTTTTTCATGGCGGCGAGCATCGCTTTATGCTGTTTCGCCTTTTTCTGTTGCGGTCGAATAAGCAAGAAATAGAAGATGGCAAACATGAGGATCAGGGGGACGAAAGCGCCAAAGCCCCCTCCCTGGCCTCCTCCTGTGCCTCCTGTTCCCATGGCGTACGCTAGAAAATCCATTCTGTAACCTCCCCTCATTTGGTTAAGTGTTCAGGTGATTATAGCACCTGAATTGATGCGGAACAACTTGAGCACCGTCTATTCCGCACCCGAGCCGCTTCGTAGATTGTAAAAGCGCTTGCGAAACTCAAGCAATTTCCCATCCCCCAGGGCATGGCGTATCTCAGCCATCAAATGAATGTAGTAATGGAGATTGTGGATACTGTTCAACCTGTAGGCCAGAAGCTCTTTTGCCATAAAAAGGTGTCTCAAATAGGCCCTCGAGAAATGGGAGCAGGTGTAACACGTGCAACTTTCATCAACAGGCCTATGATCATCCGTGTAACGCGCATTTTTGATGGTCATCCTCCCTGAGGTGGTAAAAAAGGCGCCGTTTCTGGCGTTTCGTGTGGGCATCACACAATCGAACATATCTACCCCGAGTATGACCGCTTCAATAATATCTTCAGGCGTACCCACTCCCATGAGATAGACAGGCTTATCCTCGGGGAGAAATGATATCGTTTGCAAAATGACCCTTTGTCTGGTCTCCCCGTCTTCACCCACGGAGAGTCCCCCCAAGGCGTAGCCGTCGAAGTTCATAGCTACCAAATCCTTGGCACTGCGCTCCCTCAGGTCAGGATACATGCCGCCCTGCACGATGCCAAAAAGGGCCTGAGAATCGTTTTGCTTGTATTCGAGGCATGCCTCAGCCCACATGCTTGTCAGTCTCGCCGAATTCAAAACATATTCATAATCCGCAGGGTAGGGAGAACATTCATCAAAAGCCATGATAATATCAGCCCCCAAGGCATTCTGGATCTCCACAGCCTCTCTAGGGCCTATGAAGTGCTTAGAGCCGTCCAAGTGGGAGTGAAAGGTGACGCCCTCCTCCGAGATGGTCCTCAGCTTGGAAAGGCTATACACTTGGAAACCCCCACTGTCTGTCAGGATGGGGCCTTTCCAGCTCATGAAGCGATGGAGTCCGCCCAATGTCTCGATAATACGGTGTCCGGGCCTCAGATAAAGGTGGTAAGTGTTGGCCAATATGATCTTGACGCCCACCCTCTCCATGTCTTCTGGGCAAAGTGCTTTGACCGAGCCTTGCGTGCCTACCGGCATAAAGACGGGGGTCTCAAATGCTCCGTGGGGGGTTTTCATTTCCCCCAACCTCGCCCGGGAAGTACGGCATTTTTGAAGAACCTTAAATTCCAAAACAATAATGGCTCATCCTCAGTTGTCCATTGAGAGTCGGAAAAGCATGAAGACCGTCAAGAAATAGCAACGGAGGGACAACGTCGGTGAATTTCAAGAGGTTCGTACATACTTCAAACGTGTCTATTCGAATGTAAGGCATCAGATAATCAGCATGGCATCACCATAACTATAGAACCGGTAGGCCTTAGCTATGGCCCATTCATAAGCGTCTCTGATGAGCTCTCGACCGGCAAAAGCAGATACGAGAAAGAGAAGAGAAGACTTGGGCAGGTGAAAATTGGTTATCAATCCGTCGATGACCTTGAATTGAAATCCCGGAGTAATCAAAAGACTTGTCTTTCCCTGTCCAGGGGCAATTTCGCCCCGGGTTCCTGCCACGGTTTCAAGGGCTCTTACCACGGTCGTTCCAACGGCAATGACACGGCCGCCTTCCTTTTTGAAAGTGTTGATGGCATTCGCCGTCTCTGAATCAATGATATAGTCCTCTACTCCAAGATTATGGTTTCGTATATCCTTGCTTCTCACCGGCCGAAAGGTCCCGTGCCCTATATGAAGAGTCAGTTCGGTCAAAGAGATGCCCGCTTGACTGAGTTTTTCAACCAGTTGTTCAGTAAAATGGAGGCCTGCCGTTGGCGCAGCCACAGCCCCTCTTCTTGTAGAAAAGACCGTCTGGTATCTCTCTCGATCAATCACTGATCGACCGTCATGATGTTCTCTTCTGATGTAAGGCGGTAGAGGCATCGTGCCTTTTAGGTCGAGCAGGGCATCGATCCAAGGAGGGCCTTGAAAGGTGATCTGAACGAGGCCATCATCTCCAACATTTCCCACCAGACCGGAAACGCCATATTCAAAGAACAGTCGACTCCCCTTTTTGGGGCGCTTGGAAGATTTTAGAAGGCACCAACGGGTCTCGGATTTTGGCGCTTCATCGTTCGGATGTTCCACAACCAGTAGCTCGATTCGGCCGCCAGTCTCTTTACGGCCAAAAAGCCTGGCTGGAACAACCCTGGTATTATTGATCACCAGGAGATCACCAGGCTTCAATAACCGCGGAAGTTCAAAAAAATAGTGGTCGGAAAGCGACTTCTTAGGACGCTCCACAACAAGGAGGCGAGATTGGTCGCGGCCCGACGCAGGCACTTGGGCTATCAGTGCTTTAGGCAGGTCGTAGTTGTAATCCTCAATGCTGAACATCTGAAAAAACACATTAAACGGTGTAAACTAATCAAAACAGGCGTCAAAGTCAAACGATTTTCTTACCTGGACAAATATGCGATCGCGAGGCCAAGGCACATGGCCGCAAACCCGATGGCTCTCAGGTATGAATCCGGGGTCTCCTGAATTCTTTTCATCCATCTTTTCATTTTATCAGGGAAGACGAAATAAGGAATGCCCTCAACAACCAACACCAATCCAAGCAGACAAAATAGCAATTTCATGTTTTCCATTATCCTCACATATTTTTTCTTTTTGCCCTGCGCCGAGAGAGGTTTCGCTTCCTCTCTGTGTTTTATGAAGACTCAGCCCCCATAGCCGACAAGTGGTACCCATCAAAAGTGTTCGGATGGCTACCCTCCTATTTCCCTATCCCTTTGCCCACTTAGAAAGGCCATCCCTTTTTTTGAACTGACCACGCCCCACATTTCCTTCTGGGGACAAGGGGTACGGGCCTTTTAGCAATCTCTAACCGTGCAGTCGGGGGGCAGGAA
>JASFTV010000054.1:0-14328 GCA_050050615.1 Desulfobacteraceae bacterium | reverse complement strand
CGTCACAGACGTCACACTTGAAGACCCTTTTGTCTATGGTGTTAAAAGACATGGCGCCGAAGGGACAGACCGTGACACAGGAGCGGCAGCCAATGCACACGTCGTAATCCACGATGACCCGGCCTAGATCCTCGTCACGGGAGATGGCCTTCACAGGGCACACGTTCATGCAAGGCGCATCTTCACACTGCTGACACGACATAGGGATGTAGAGGCCCTCTGCCTCCCATTTCATCACCTTGATGCGGCTTCGCGCAGGGTTAGAAACACCGTCATGCACGACGGAGCAGACCAGCTCGCACAAGCGGCAGCCTGTGCATTTCTCGTAGTCTATATATAGAACTTTACCCATGGTTTCCATTGATACACTCCTTTCCAAAAGATCACAGCAGGTGGGAAGGCTCTTTGTCAAGACCAAGCCTCTTAAGCGTCTCCGGTGTCGGAACCCCTTCCTTATCCCAGCCATGGTGCTCATAGTATTCATCAATCATCTTTTCGAATTTTTCTCGATCAATGACTTTGCCGACCACGTCCGGGGCCCCGCGCAGGCATGGTTCATCAAAATAGCGGTGATTTAGGGTGTCACCTTTCTTGGGATCATTTCGTTTTAGCCCCTCACGCAGATTGAAGAGCCTTTCAATGTTGTAACATCGCTCCGCCACGTCCCAGATCTCCTTGGGGGACATATCCAGCCCGGTATTGTAAAGGAGAACCTTTGACCAGTCCTCAAAGTTGGGAAGGGTGGCCCCGAGGAAAGTGGTGTGATACTTGCAGATGCCCAAGCAATCGACACCCATGTAGCAGTTTTCCTGCCAGAAGACCTGCCATGGTTTGCCTTCATAAGCGGTATGTTCTGAGCTCAGGGGGCCGTCATAGGGCACAGGGTTGCCGTAGATTTTTCTCAGAACCTCTTCGGGCAGATGGTAAAGGTCAATGGCGGGCCGGCTCCTCAGGTGATCGGAGCCTCTTGAGCCTGTGGCAATACCAAGGGCGAGTGCCGGCGTGGCCCTCTCGTCCGAGTGAAGATTACTCAAGCCTTTGACGTGAATGAGATAATCGAAGGAATTCTTACCTATCTTCTCGGAGGCTGCGACACCACCATCAGCGAGTGTATCACCCAGCCAGCCCTTTCTGTAACAAACCCGCTCGATCATTTCCAGGAGGGCCTCGTCATTGCCGAATCTGAGATCCACGCCGTCAGTCTCCTTTTGCGTGAGGATGCCCAGTTCATAGAGCTCCATGGCCCACGAGATCAGGCTGCCTGTTTCCAGGTTATCCATGCCGAACTGATCAACCAGGTGGTTGCCCGTCAAGACGGTCACCGCGTTTTTGCAATCCGGCTCCCCGCCAAAAGCACCCTGGGAAGTGTATTCCGGACCTTCATCATATCTCCCGGCATAGGGGCCGGAGGGGATCTTATACTGGGCCCGGCAGTGGACCTGGCAGCCAAAGCAACCGGTCATGTGATAGGGCCCCATGGTTTCCGTGGCGATTTCATCAAGCCTTTCAGGCTCGATGTCGTCCGCATATTCGCACTGGTTGTACTGGAAATTCCTGCACCGTATGCCGCCCCAGGAATTGGTGGCTCCCCAGATAAAGGGGGTCCCCAAGGTTCCCTGGGTCTGATTGACCTTGGAACTGACGATCTGATCAATGAAACGCTTATTGAAGTCCAGGGCCTCAGTCGGATGTGCGATCTTGATATCCGTGGTACCCCTGGCAGCGACCCCCTTGAGGTTCTTAGAGCCCATGACGCATCCCATGCCGGTTCTGCCGCCAGAATTCTTAATGCCCGTCATCACGTTGGCAAACCTGACCAGATTCTCGCCCGCCGGACCGCAAACCGCACATTTGACATCCTCGTCACCCAGCTCTTTTCTGATCGTCCATTGGGAATCAGTGACGGTTCTGCCCCAGATGTTGCTCGCATCCCTGATCTCTATCTCGCCGTTGTGTACGTAGAGATACACTGGCTTCTTTGCCTTCCCTTTGATGAGGAGGTGGTGAAACCCGGCCCAGGCGAGCTCAGGGGCAAAGAACCCACCCATGTTTGTGCTGCCGAGCAATCCGGTCAGGGGCGACTTGGCCATCAGGTGGGTCCGGGCCGTGGCTGACGCACAGGTAGCGCACAGGATGCCGCCGCTGACCATGAGCACGTTGTCGGGACCGAGCGGATCAACGCCCTTCTTCGTGTGGTTGTAAAGCAGGTATGCATCCAGACCTCTGCCGCCCAGGAACTTCTTCCGAACCTCTAGCGGGATAGGCTTGATATCTATATTCCCGGTGGAGAGATCGATATAGGCTATCTTTCTATCGAGTGGCATATTATTTTTCCTCCTTCTTTGCTAACGCTTCTTCGGCTATTTTCCGGTTCACATCCCATACCGGTCCTCGTATCCGCGGAAAATCGGGGCGAATCCAGTGCACGCGGAATTCCATCCCGCAGACAGGACACTTTACTTGCTTCTCACCGGCAGCTGGCTGAAGTCTTCCCATGCAAGAGGGATTATGACACCGGAATTTGCCATAGGTCCTGGTCTTGCGCAGACTTTCGGCCGTTGAAAGTCCCTCTTTTTCAGTAACCATAACGTTCTCCTTTCTACAAAAACCGCGGCAGAGAGCCCCGTCCGGAAGGGCGGGGGGTGAATAGCGCGTCGTTTTTGTGGGGGTGCAGGGGGCTTGCCCCGGCGGTTTTTAAAACGCGAAATGGGTTCTCACGAAAAAACATGGACCCTCAACGCTCCATGAACAGTTCTGTTTCGTGGCTTTCCTTTGATGCTCTGTGCCAAGGAGATAGCCGACGATAGAGATCTGCAATATTGACCTTCCTGCAATTCGGGCAATAACGGAGATAGTCGTGCGTAAAGGTTCGGCCAATCTTATCGAATAGAGGTTCAGGCACAAAAAGGGCGTTGCACCTTTCGCAAGCCTTCAATTCTACGGACCTAATCTCCTGTTTTGGAACAACCTGGAAAAATCTTTTGAGGCTTATCTCGTGTCTCAATTCTGCAGCGTCTTCAGGGCATGTGTTGACACAAGCCCCGCAGCAGATGCATTCGTAATGGGCGTATTTGAAAATCCGTAGATTTCCGAGATCCTTTGACTCGAGAGTGCCGGTGGGACAGCTTAACTCACAGGAGGCGCACCCAGTGCATATCCTGGTATTTAGTCTGGTTCTGCAAAAAAGGATGGCAGTCATCACGATCATCGCCTGAGCGCTCAGTACGTGGATGAGCCGCATGTTATCTCCCAAGAACGCTACAGCGTCCAGCGTGCCATGGGTCAAAAAGTATCCTGTGACAAAGGGTAGAGCGGCGACAGTTATCAAAACGTAATCCGATACTCCGGAGTCGGGACGCACCTTCCCGAAGACGATTCTCCTGATCAGGAAATAGGCAGCCAGACCCAACAAAACAAGGGTCATCCAGTCAGCCCAGGCATCCGGAAGAGCCGCCCAGTCCCACTCAAACCTGGATTCTGACCAGAGGACGATATGTCCGCTTAACCAGATGGGAACAACAAAGAGGCAACCATGGAAGATGTATCGCAGCACAGCGTATGCGGGTTTCTTGGTAAGCGCCTTGTGAAAGGGCACAAGACAACGGCCAAATATGGCCAAATTGTATCCTAACCGGGAGTCTTTCCCATGGCTGTTTTTTATGATGCTGGAAAAAAAGAAGGCGACCCTGGCAACCACGCCAACAAGGAGTATCACGAAGACGATCCGCAATAGGGGACCTTCCACAAAGGTCTCAAAATCCATCTCGCGTCATCCTCCCGCCTATAGATGTAAAGCCATTTGACACCTCAGCACCTCTCTCCTGTCTCCTTTCCTCTGGGCCGGAGTTCATCATCATGAACTTCCAAACGCCGTATCATACTCGGTTTCAACGTATTGTCAAGGGGAAAATGCCCCTAAGAAAGAAGTTTGTTTCACTCTACCTTAAGGTGGACTAACAGATCCACGGCGAAAATGGTATTGACAAGTGAATGTGAAAGATTATAGACTGCGCGAAAAGTTCAATATGGTGAACAATGGCTAAAGGATATTTCGCCCCCTCAGTGAGAAAGGCCTTTAAGATCCTTAAACTCGTCTCTTCAGCAAGCGAAGGGATGGGCATCAGCGAGATTGCAAGGGGCCTCAGTATGGCCAAAAGCACGGTCCACGGCATGACCTCTGCCTTGGAGGAATTAGGTGCCGTGATGAGAGACCCTTTGACGAAGAGGTATACGCTCGGGCTCACGCTCTTTGAACTGGGCAAGAAGGGCTACTCGCAGATTGATCTTAAGGAGGTGGCCAGGCCGGTCATGGAAGATCTGATGGAAAAGACGCAGGCATCGGTTTTTCTGGGGGTTTTTAACTGGGATCACGTCACCATCCTGGACATTGTTGAGTCCAGGAATGACCTCAAGATCACCTCCCCGATAGGAACAACCATTCCACTGCTGGCAGGAGCCGTGGGAAAGGTCTTTTTGGCCCAAATGGAGGAGGAACAGACCATCAAGCTGATCAGGTCAAAGGGGCTTATCAGGTATACGGGGAACACCATCACGGATCCGGACCAGTATCTTCAGGAAATCAGGTCCGTGAGGTGGCAGGGGTATGCTACAGACGACGAAGAGTACATATTGGGGGTTCGGGCTGTGGCTGCGCCCATCAGGGGCGTGGGGCATCTGATGTCAGCCATCTGGGTGGTTGGGTTTAAGGCGAGCCTGGACGAAGATAAGATGCAGGCTCTCACCGCGTATACAAAGGCGTCGGCTGAAGCGATTGAACAGAGGATCGAGGGGCAACCCACTAAGGCGCACTGAAACGTTCTCATAGTAATTTTGCAAACCAGGGGAGGGATTCCTTTTCAAGATCTCATTAAGATAAAGTGAAAAATACCCGGTCATCAGGACCTGAAAGCCGATTTCACCCTGCTACTTCGCCCCTTCATATTCTTCCAAGAACCTTTCAAAGAACCGCTCCATGAATGCATGGCGCTCCTCAGCCATGCGACGACCCTCTCCAGTAAGCATGCGGTCTTTGATTTTGGAGAGCTTCAGCTTGAATTCCCGATGGCCAGTGTCTTCCTCGGTATAAGGCTGGGTATTCTCGGGGTTGATAGCGGGGTTGTGGAGTTTAGCACCCACCTCGCCTGCAAACTGGAAGGTTCTGGCAATGCCGATGGCGCCAATGGCATCCAGCTTGTCCGCGTCAAAGAGGATTTTGGCTTCCAGACTCTTTGGCTGGTCATTTCCCCGAAACCTGTGCGATCGAATGCAGTGTACGATATTGGCCTTCTTCTGGCCGGAAATCGGGTAGTCCGTTAGCAGAGCCGTCGCCATTTCCGCGCCTTTCTGGGCGTGGCATAGGGTTCCCTTTGATTGATTCTCGTAAGGACGGCCCACGTCATGAAGATAGGCAGCGATTTCCAGAACCTCCATATCAGCCTCCTCAACCTGTCCGATATGCATGCAGAGATTGTACACTCGCTGGGTGTGTTCCCAGTTGTGGCTGACATGGGCATCTGAAAGGCTATTTATGGCAAAGGCTTTGATGTCATTCGTGGTCAACGTCATGCTCGCGTTTAGTCCTTTCTCAAACCCTCCTGCTTGGTGGTTTGCAAAACCCACCCTCCAGAGAGGGGTGGTATCGTTGAGCTTTGGTCGTGAAACAAGGCTCAATTGATTTTGAATCCCTCTCGATCCGCCCTTTGATAAACTGACCATGCCCCGCATTTTCTGCTGGACAAAGGGGATAACAGAGGTCGCTGACCCGATTCGCTGGGGACAGGAAGGCTTTTCTAAAAGGCATGTCCCCCCTGTTTCCAGCATGCGATTTATGGGTAAAACTCAGTTTGATAAAAGGGGGGGGATTTTGTCATGGTATTGGTTCTAGACCTTGATTATTTTTCGTGCAAAGCGTCCTGTTGGGGCGCCAAGGATGGGTTGGCGCACAGCTCAAAGGCAGCCCGCATACCAGGGTGGATTATTCATAGGGGCATATCGCTCGCAGCGCGGTTGAGGCGAGTCGGAAACCGTTTTTCCTCCGTAAGCGTAGCGGCTGAGGAGGTCAGTGGATGAGGTCTAACTTCCTGGAGATGTTGTCCTGGATCCAATGCGCATCCCACCACTCTATGGGATTCACGAAGATGCCGTGTACCATGATTGCAAAATGGAGATGATCCCCGCCGGCTAGGCCGGTCTGCCCTGTGTAACCAATCGTTTCTCCTTTTTGCACGTCTTGATCCAGGGCCACCTCTATTTTACTGAGGTGCCCGTACATGGAAGCGATGCCCTGGCCGTGGTCAATGACCACAGTGTTGCCGTATATGCCTAGCCTCTCCGCGAAAACGATGTGGCCATGATTTGCAGCCTGAACAGGGGAGTTGGCCAGGGAAGCGAGATCAATGCCGAGATGATCCTTTTCATCCACCTTTTTGCCCTTATAGTAATAAATGCGTCGATCAGCAAAGCGAGACATCGTTGCGGCTTTTTTGAGTCTAAGAAAGGCGCCTTCCCAGCGTTTTTCAGGCCCCGTTTTTTCTTTCAGTTGGGAAAGGGAGCGGTGGCTGTCTTCTCTTAATTCATTATTGATTTTGAGAAATTTCTTCAAATCGCTATCCTCAGCACCGAAGGGGTAGAATGAAAAATTAGGAAGTACAAGTCCCAGGAACCGATCCGTGACGTTTACTGCATCCACACGGAACCTTTTGCTGCGGATGTGGGAGTAGAAGTTGGCTCTTGTGACGTTTTGCGCCCTGTCTTCGGCCCAAAGCGTGATGGCAGGTTTGGAACGCACGTCATGAGGAAGGGGAAAGTAACAGAGACGGATCCCTTTCTGCGCATCTGCGTTCCCGGTGAAACCCGGAAAAAAAAGATCATTGACAAAGATACCGCTTTGTACCGCGTCTGAGGAGGTTTGATAGGCGATCAAACAGGTCCCGCCCACATTGATATTGTGCATGCGACTGACTGGCCTGATAGCGGGTGGAATGGTGTCGACAATCATTTTATGCTGTATTAGCGTCAGGTTTCCGTCGCCACCCCCTCTTCTGGAATAGTCCCTAACATGAACAAAGAGATCAACTTCTCCCTGAGCCAGCTTTAGCGCAAGAGGATCGATCAATATCTCTTTTTGATAGTCGTGCACACCTTGGCGGTTCAGCAATCCTCTAAAGGGAAATTTTTCCTCATGGACCGCTATTTCCCTGCCCCCTTGGTTTAACGAGACCTTAAGGGTCTTTATGCCCCTTTTCGTATCGTTCACGCTTACGGTGAACATCTGCCCTTTTGCAAGGAACTCGGGCAGGGGCTGAAGGGTGACCGCAGGCTTCTCACCTTCAAACATGATCATGAAGAACCATCCAAAAAGAAACAGGATGATCGCAAGGGGTATGAGGGCAAGGGGGTAAACAACTCTCTTCGTTTTTTTTGGGGTTCTCTTTTCTGCCATGGAACCTCTGTGCTCTAGAATCCAGAAAATGTTATTGGTCACTCATTGCCCCTCATCGATCCAGCACAGCCTTTGACCTGCCGCAGGCATACCCAGGAAACTCGTGACGACAAAGGGCCACCGACAACGCACCGGGGTACAGCGAATGGTAGACTAAGGACAGTGCCCCGCCTATGTAGCCATAGGCAAAACACGGATCATTCACATCCACTGACCCTTATGTCCACACATTGACTGGGTGATATACTACATCTGAGAAGCGGTGTCTATAGTTTTTGGATGGGTCCAATGCATGGGGCCCAGTCCTAATTTTTCTCCATGGCTCGGTCAGTCAGATTTGGCGCGGGTATTCTAGCAACAATGCCATTTAGTTCATAAGGAATGGGTCCTTTTCCCATGAGTGATGACCGAATGCACAGAAAACTGTGCATCCATGCACAGATTCTCGGGCATTTGGTCGCGCTTTGCAACGATCAGATGCCTTCGTGAGCGCAGCATTTTTGTCCAACAAAAACGGCCTAACCCCTTGAACCTTTGAAATAAATAAATGATTTCAAATAGATCAAGATGGAATGATTGATCATGATGCCGCGGATTTAGAAAGAGAGCCTAGGAAGTCATTCCCTGGCACGGGAATTGAATAATTATATCTGGTTTATTCATGGTGATTTGGTTACAGTCCGTTCACATAAGAAGAACACTTGATCTAGAAAACAAAACTGTTTCAACGGCTTGGCACGGCTAAGGGGCAATCCATGGGTGTCCTTAGCACGGGTTAATTTCAGCACTGCTTCAGAGAGTGTTTTTTCATGACAAAACTGTATATCTTGAACGGACCAGAAATGGGGGAGTCTTTTGACCTCAAAGTCGATGCCCCCACCTACGTTGGACGCTCCCATGATAATGACATTCAGATCAGTGATAGAACGGTTTCTCGCAGGCATCTAAAAATCATCATGAGAGGGCAAAAGTATTTTGTTACAGATCTGGACAGTCGGAATGGTACCTTTATAAATGGGGCTTATATTGGTCCCGGTATCGAGGTCGCCCTAAAAGAAGGGGTGCCCGTCGCTATTGGAATGAGCGTGATTTGTCTAGGCGAGGGCTGCATAGAGCAACTCATGCCTTTTCTGGATTCGATCGGTCTCACCAGGGAAACTGGAGAACAAAGCGGCATCTTTTCAGAAAATAGAGAAAGGACGAATCAAAAGAAGCTGGAATTGCTTTATAAGGTATCTGAGGTCCTTACGGAGAATTTATCCCTGACTGAAACTTTGAAAAAGATACTGGATCATATTTTCGAACTCCTCAAAAGAATTGATAGAGGTGCTTTCATCTTACTTGATCCTGAAACGAAAGAGATCAGAGAAATTATATACAGGTCAAAGAAGCCTGGGGACGATACCCCTATGGTATACTGCCAGGATGTCGTGAACCGGGTCATAGGGGACGGAAAAGCGGTGGCTATTTCAGATGCTCGTGACGAAGTGGAAGATGAGCTTGCGGTGACTTTGAAGCTATTGAAGATCGGGTCTGTTATGTGTGTCCCATTGATCAGCGGTTCGCAAATCATGGGCGTGATCTACGTTGACTCGCTGGAACAGCCATACGGATTTCAAAAAGAGGATCTTTTTTTCTTCATGGATTTGTGTCGACGGACTGCTCTCGCCGTAGAGAATGCTCAGCTTGCCTCAGACCTATCGTAGGTAGCTGAAGATTTGCTCCCTGGCAACTAACCCCTTTCAATTGTCTTGAACTTTGACGTCTGCGCTCCAAAATCCCCCTTCACCACAGCATGGCAGGATGCCCCGTGCAACGTATTATATTGGATAGCGCACCTGCAATGGGAATCAGCGCAATGACAAGAGTCGAAGGGAATTCTTCCAGGCCGACTTTGGTTCGGGAAGATCCAGAGGATGAAAAACAATTGCCATTGTCTGTCATGTGCCAGAAGCCCAGATCTGATAATCCGGAAAGGGGGGGATGAGCTATGGCACGAATACTTGTGATAGAGGATGAAGAAGAAATCCGGTCCATGCTCGGCCAGGTGCTTGAGGATGCTGGATACGAGGTCGAAGAAGCTCCTAATGGTATGGAGGGGATAAGGCTGTGCCGTGAAAAACCGGTCGACCTGCTCATCACGGATATGATCATGCCCAAAAAGGAGGGGATGGAGACGATTTTGGATATCAAGGCGGAGTTTCCAGACGTGAAAATCATCGCTATCTCCGGAGGCGGCAAAATCGGACCACAACCTTATCTCCAGATAGCTCAAGGATTTGGTGCGATTCGTGTATTCTCAAAACCTTTCCGTATAGAAGAACTGCTGGCAGCGATCCGGAGACTCCTGCTCTCAGGGGATGAGTGATGAACCCGATGTTCTCCTTTTCACATCAGGGAAATCTAATGGATGGTTAGTGTCGGGCCCAGGAAATACCCTCACGCATTCTTCTCCAAAAACGGTTTCCTGACGATAAGGGAGGGGCTATTATGGATCACTCGCACTACATTGGTGTCATCGGGGCAGGGAGTTGTTCTGCTACCATCTATCAAATTGCCAGGGATGTCGGGTACGAGATCGGCAAAAGAGGATGGATGCTGGTCTGTGGCGGGCTGGGAGGTGTCATGGAAGGTTCGGCCAGGGGTTGTGTTGAGGCAGGTGGAAAGACCCTGGGGATATTGCCCGGACTGGGCAGGGATACTGCCAACCCCTACATCACCGTATCCCTTCCCACCGGCTTGGGCGAAGCGAGAAATGTGCTCGTGGTGCGGGCATCCGATGTGCTCATTTCCATTGCCGGAGGCTATGGGACGCTCTCTGAGATCGGTGTGGCATTAAAGACAGGCAAGCACGTTATCGGCCTTCAAACCTGGAAGGATATTCAGGGCATCGAGTATGTCTCCAGTCCTTCTGAAGCGATTGACAAGGTTGTCAAATTTCTATCTCTTGGCTGATAAGCCTGACCCGTTCCATAATTTTGTTTGGGTCCAGGGTCTGAAACGTGCGGTCTTTCATCAGGAGCCTGCCATTGACGATCACATCCTTGACATCGGCGCCACTTGCCGAATAGACAAGTGTCGAGGCAGGATGGTAGACGGGGATCAAATGGGGGCTGTCAAGTTCAATGACGATGATGTCCGCCTTTTTGCCCTTCTCGATGGTACCTATCTCTTTTTCAAGACCCAAGACTTCTGCACCCCATGACGTGCCCATTTTGAGGACCGTCTCTGCAGCCATATTTACCGGGTTCAGGGTGAAGACCTTGTCAAGCTTTGCTGCGGAATCCATCTCTTGAAAAAGGTCCAGGTCATTGTTGGAGGCGCACCCATCGGTGCCAAGCCCCACGGTCAAACCCGCCCTGAGCATCTCTGATACCCTGGCTGCCCCGGATGTCAATTTCATGTTGCTTTCCGGAGCGTGGACAATTTTGACATGTTTCCGTGCCAGAAGCGCAATTTCCTTGTCATCCAGATGCACGGCATGGACCGCTATGAGCCGGTCGTTCAAAAGGCCCAGGCTGTCAAGATAGAAGGCGGGCCTTTGACCTGTCTTGTTGAAAACCTCCTTTACATCTTCGCTGGTTTCTGAAAGGTGAATCTGAAGAGGCAAAGAAAAATCTTGGGAGATGCCCATGGCGTTGCGCAGCGTATCGTTAGAACAGGTGGTAGGGCTATGGCAAAAGAGCCCGGGTGTTAACAGATCGGAGAAACCCATCCATTTTTCAATGAATTCACGGCCAACCTTCAGATTTTCTTTTGGGTCGGGCACCCCGGGGGCAGGGAAGTCAATCACCCCTTGGGCAATAAGCGCCCTGAGGCCTGATGCGTGGAAGGCTCGAACCGCCCCTTCCTGAAAAAAGTATCCGTCTGAAACCGTGGTGGTGCCCGAAGCGATCATTTCCACACAGCCCAGGAGAGTCCCCCAGTAAACATTTTCGAGGCTTAAGTACTTTGCCTCAGCAGGGAAAATTTTCTCAAAGAGCCACTGTTTCAATGGAAGGTCGTCGGCAAGGCCTCTGAAGAGCGTCATGGCGGTATGACAATGGGCATTGACCAGGCCGGGCATGATGATGCCGTTTCTCGCGTCAACGATTTCAGCGCCTTCAAGGTCGTCGGGTCTCTGGTCAAGGGTTTGGATGTCGATGATCCTGTTCCCCTTGATAAAGACGGTGGCCGGGCTGATCGGGGCCTCGCCCTCCACCATGGAGAGCAGTATGCCCCCCTGAATAATTATATCGGGGAGGGCATGAGCATGAGCTCTGGTATTCATGATTTCGCAACCTTGAACTATGACGCCAGAAGACTTGGGTTGCTAAATTACAGGATTTATGGAATATAGTCAAGGTCTTGAATTTTCTTGACATGCCAAGATGATTTGGTAGGAAAAGCTTTTAAGACGGCAATTCTGCTCGGATAGAACGCCAAGGAGCCTCGTGGGAAGATATGGCGATTGTAGCCCCTTTTAAGGGTATGATGTATAACTTTGAAGAACTCGGCGACCCGTCAAAACTGGTGGCCCCACCCTATGATGTGATTTCGGAGGAGGAGCAGGAAGGCTACTACCAGAGCCATGCCTATAATGTGATACGCCTCATCCTTGGAAAAAGAAAAGTGGGTGACTCTGACTGGGACAACCGGTATACGCGGTCGGCTGATACTTTCAAGAGATGGGAGTCTGAAGATGCTCTGATTCGCTCAGATCATCCATCCATGTTCTTGACATCCCTCACCTTTGACCCTGGAGACGGAAGTGGCGCCAGGGTCAGGTGGGGCTTGATTGCCCTGGTCCGTATTGAAGAGGAGGACTCTGGGGTTATCCTGCCCCATGAAAGAACCTTTTCGGCCCACAAGGATGATCGCTTGAAGCTGATGAGGGCTTGCAGTGCCCAATTCAGCCAGATATTCGGTCTTTTCGAGGATGCTGAAAACAAAGTATTCACTCACCTTAAAGAGGCTATCAGCCTGCGTCCTCAAATCGCCTTTGATTTCAAGGACGGTACCACCCATCAAATGTGGATCTTACAGGATCGATCCGTTTTCAAGAAAGTGGCTGATGCCATGTCTGACAAATCCATTTTCATAGCCGACGGGCATCATCGCTACGAGACGGCCCGAAACTTTCGAAACATGATGAGGGCAAGGTATGGCTATCGCCCCCCCAATCGATCGTATGAATACGTGATGATGTACCTGACCAATATGAATGATATCGGCTTGACCGTTTTGCCCTCTCATCGTTTGATCAAGAGATGTGCCGGTTTCGAGGCTGGGTCCTTTCTAGAAAAAATCAAAGCGTGGTTTGACATCGAAACCCTACCTTTCATAAACCCAGACGACGGGGCGGCACGCCTCAACCTGAAACAGCTTCTGGAAGAAAAAGGTCAGAGGAGGTCAGCCATGGGGTTTCGTTACCACAGCGGCAAGCAATGCTATCTTTTGACCCTAAGGCCGGGCGTGAGAGACGAGATGGGCGATGACCTCCACCCTTCGCTGAAGAAACTGGATGTCCTCGTCTTATCCCGTTTCATTTTGCAAAAAGCCCTGGGATTCAGCAAAGAGGACCTCAATGATGAGGATATTTTTCATTATCATAGTGGTGTGGCAAAGGCTATCTCTCTGGTTGATTCCGGGGCCTATCAGATGGCTTTTTTGCTCAACCCTACCAAGATTGAGCATGTGAAAGAGGTTGCGAGCTGTTCGTTGATCATGCCGAGGAAATCGACCTTTTTCTTCCCGAAGGTCTTAACCGGTCTCGTTTTTCATAAAATAGATCCCTATGAAGTCATCCAGCTTCCCTGACGTTAAACTCCGGCGGGATGAATCTATTGACGAGTTCATGGACGGCCGTTTGAGGCTGATTCAGTCCAAGAGAGGTTACCGGTTTTCCGTGGATGCCATTCTCCTTTCTGAATTTGTCTCCACCAAGCCCGGAGATCTCGTGGTGGATCTCGGAACCGGGTGTGGCATCATCTCGCTCGTTCTGCTTCTGACAAGATCCATTGGTTATGCCATAGGCCTGGAGCTACAGGCGGATCTTGCAGACCAAGCGCGTCGAAATGCGATTCTCAACGGATTCGATCACAAGATCGGGGTGATCCAAGGGGATATCAGATGCCCTCCCCTAGCACCGCTCATAGCGGACGTGGTTGTTTGCAATCCTCCCTACCGGCAGGAACGGAGCGGTAGAATCAATCCCGATTCGCAAAGGGCCATAGCAAGGCATGAAATCATGGCTTCCTTGGATGATCTTCTAGGTGCAGGGAGGAGGCTTTTGAAAGAAAGGGGGAGGCTGGCCATGATTTACCCGGCCAACCGGCTCGTTGACGCTCTGGTCAGGATGCGGAGTTTCGAACTGGAGCCCAAAAGGATCAGGATGATCTATCCCGCTATGACAGCGGGTGCCAAATTGGTCCTCATCGAAGCCTCTCGGGGCGGGAGAGGCGGTCTCAAAATAGAGCCGCCCCTGTTGGATCAAGGGGATCTCTCTATTACTTAGATCTGAGCCGGAATTCTATCCTGTCCACCGCTTTTCGGGCCAGCTTGGTGTTCAGTTTTTCCCTAATGGTGCCTTCTACAAATCCCAATTCCTGAAGCCAGATCGGATCTGAAACCTTAACCCTGAGTCGCCCCTCCTTTATCCACAATGGTTGGGCGTTTCTTGCGATGGCGGGCCCGACGACCTCATCCCAGACCCTCCAGATATGGGCATCATCAGGGTTAAAGGGAAGCTTGGCATCGCCCAGGAGGCTCGCCAGAATATCTTTGAGAGGGGTTAGTGTCCTCTTTTTCTCAACCATTTCGTGAACACGGACCTTTCAAGTATCTGGAAGCGTTTGGAAGTGTCTATTTTGCTTTGGCTAGGAAAACGCCAAGCATTTAAGTCTATC
>JASFTV010000053.1:0-14542 GCA_050050615.1 Desulfobacteraceae bacterium | reverse complement strand
CCTTGGCCTGCATGATGGCATACTGACCCGCATAGTCCTCTAACTTCCGCAAACTTTCATCATCCAATTTGACGATTTTTGTCCCTTTCTGAACAAACCTTTCTATAGATCTTCCGGACTCTCCCTCATAGAAAGCGGTCGCCTTTAAAGCGGCTGCCTGGCATGCGTACCTCAGCATGGCCTGGTAGTTCTTCGGCAAAGAATTGTAGGCCTTGAGATTCACCATGGTGCCGATCTGTGATGCGGGCTGAAACCAGCAGGGAACGCTCCAGTACTTGGTGATCTCGGCAAAGCCCATCTCCCAATCGATGCCGGGGCTGCTGAACTCAGCACCGTCTAGCGTTCCTCTCTCCACAGCCAGATAGATCTCGCCGCCAGGAAGCTTGACCGGTGCGGCACCAATCTGTTGTAGAATCCAGATGGTCGCCCGTGAAGGGGTCCTCAATTTCTTCCCCTTATAGTCCGCAAGGGTCGTAATGGGCCCGGTCTTCTCAGTGGTGCGAAAACCGGATTCCGACGGCGTGGATCCCAGAGAAAAATAGGTCATCCCATATTTCCCATAAAGCTCCTGTATCAGTTCCAGGCCGCCAAAATCATACATCCAGATAATGTAATCCATATTGGTAAACCCAAAGGGGAAAGAACCCAGAAAGTCAAAGGCCGGGTCTTTGCTCACCCAGTAACTGGGCCAATCACCGGCCATCTCAACAACCCCCTTGCTACAGGCGTCAAAGTATTCAAAGGCCCCCATGAGTGAACCAGAAGGAAACCATTTTATCTGAAAGTCCCCATCGGTCATCTCCGCCACATACTTGATCATCTCCTGGTCGCCCACGTAAAGGTTTATCGCGGGTGTCCAGGTGCTCCCCATCTTCCATTTAAACTTCGGTCCAGCTAAAGCTGTGGAACCGAGAGCAAAAATCATAGCAATGGCGACTACAAATACAAGCAATACAATCTTTCTCATTTTTCTCCTCCGTAGGTGTTAGTTTCATTCACGCGATCTTCTAGACAAAATCTCTAACGCTCAAGCCGTAACACCTATCACCTCCTTTCTTAGCTTTTTTTTGCATGCCATGCTCGTGCACATCATTCACAAGCACTGCTACAGACAGGTTCTCACCAATTTTCAGCCATTCGATATAACGTAAAAGAATGTCTCGTTGTTCAAAAGGTTATGTAAGTTGACAAGTCCTGGATAGACATGAACTGCGTTTGCTTCGCTAACAACCTGTCAGGCGGCTACAGGGCTTTTTCCCTTTTTTGGACTATAAGTTTTCCGTTCCTCTATTCCAGTTTCGTGATTGGGGCGCATCCTCAAAACTGAAATGTCGCGGCTCCAAAACCGTCAAAGCGAAGTGAACTTGAAGTTTACGTTGAATGGCATACTTTAACTGGAGACCCGTTCTCTATACCTTCATTATTGAAAACATTCAAGAAAAATCCGTACTCGTTATCTTTTCAACCCTGCAATAATCACGCGTTTCTGTCCAAAATGGTATTGATGATTTACCTGGTTTAAGCTTAGGTATGTTAGATAAAAGTCAATTTTCCTTGTTATCCATAGATGGCTTTCAGTACGTCAGCACCATGCCTCCGTCAAACAGCAAGTCTCCGCCGATGAGGTACTTGGAGTAACGGGAAAACCCGAAAATAAACAGGTTTGCCACCTCAATGGGTGACATCATCTCCTTGATACGCGATTTTCCCATCATCACGTCCCTCACCACTTCCTCCGGTGTAATTCCGCGCTGTTCAGCCTGGGCAGGAATCTGGTTGAGCGCTAAAGGGGTCTTGATGAAACCCGTGCTAATGGTGAAAGATCGAATCTTTCCTTCCCCTTCAGCCGAAATGGACTGAGCCAATGCCTTCAGGCCAAACTTGGTGATGTTGTAGACCGGTTTATTCACCGTACAAATATGGGCATGCACGGAAGCCATCTGACCGATCACACCCGTACCGTCAGCGCTTTTTTTCATATGAGGAATCGCCAGCTTTGAAAGATAAAAGGGCGCCCGAAGCATGAGCCGCTGCATGAGGTCATATTTTTCAATGGGAAAGTTATCCACAGAGTCGATATGCTGAATGCCGGCGATGTTGGCCAGGTACTTAATGGTTCCCAGCTTGGCCGCGTCTGCCATTGATTTTTCAATGTCCTCATCATTGGTAAGGTCAGACTTGATGAAAATCATCTGCCCACCCATGTCGCGGGCCATTTTCTGGGTCTTTTTACCCTCTTTTTCATTAATGTCCAGCCCAACAGTCATCAGGTTATTGGCCGCTGCTGCGATAGCTGTCGCCCTCCCGATCCCCGTTCCACAACCGGTTACGACACAAACATTATCCGCATTGAAATTCATATCTTGTAGAACCAAGATCTCGTCCCGCTTTATTTTCGGCTCCTTTATGTCCATGCTTTTTCTCCTTTTTTACTTTGAAGGTGGAAACCTGAGATATGTTTTCTCCAGTCCAGACTCGAAGAGGGGCCAAAACAGCATAGGATCAATTCATGCCCTAAAGCCTAGCCCCTTTTTACGCAGAAAACAAGATCAAGAGTACAGACACCAACATGCCAAATATAAAACAAACAGTCTCAACATAGCTCAAAGCAAATCTCAGGCCAGACAGCGCATCTCGAGGACAAATTCAAATCTAACATCCATGGACCTAAGCTTTCCCTGATTGCCCTTCGATTCCAGGCTAGTAACCCCTCCCATCGATCGTTCGCGAATATTTTTTGGTAGACATCGGCGCAGTGGGATTGTATAGGAAAATCGTAGCAAATCGTATACATGTAGCCACCTTGATACGGAGGAGAGCCATGAGAAGGGATGCGCACCGAGTTGCCGAATCCGAGACAAGAAAACCCGGCCAAATCAAGAAGCGCCCCCGTAGAGCAAACCGAATCCAAGAGGAGTTGGAAATTTACAAGCTCACATTTGACAGCATTTACAATGGGGCCCTGGTGACGGACGCTGATGGCTACGTCACGCATTTCAACAAACCTTACGGCGAGTTTCTGGGGGTCGACCCAGAGGCGCAAATCGGGAAGCACTGTACGGAGGTGGTTGAAAACACGCGGATGCACATTGTCGCGCAGACGGGCAAGCCGGAGATCAATCAGACCCACCTTATCAAAGGGCAGAGAATGGTGGTTCAGCGTATTCCGATCAAGAAGAACGGCCAAGTAATCGCCGTATTCGGCCAGGTCATGTTCAAGGATGTCCGTGATGTCACCAAACTCGCCAAGAAGCTTTCTCTCCTGGAATCAAAGGTGGAACTCTACGAGCAGGAACTCATGTCCCTGCGCTCAACCCGCCACACCTTGGACAGCATCGTAGGGGAAAGTGCTGCCATCAAATCATTGATAAAAGAGGCCCTCACAGCGGCAGCAACGCTGTTTCCCGTTTTGATCTCTGGAGAGAGCGGCACCGGAAAAGAACTCTTTGCCCAGGGAATTCATCATGCAAGTCCCAGGAAGCTCCATCCCTTCATTCGGATCAACTGCGCCGCTATACCCAAGGACCTTCTCGAATCTGAACTTTTCGGGTATGAAAAGGGCGCTTTTACCGGGGCCAGATCAGCCGGGAAGCCGGGTAAGTTTGAGCTTGCAAAGCAGGGAACCGTGTTCCTTGACGAAATTGGGGATCTGCCCCTTCAGATGCAGCCAAAGCTCCTGCGCGTTTTGGAAGACAAAGAATTCGAACGGGTTGGCGGAACGACTGTCCTGCGATCTGATTTTCGCCTTATTGCAGCCACCAACCAGAATCTTGAAGAAATGCTGGCCGAGCGCCGGTTTCGTAAGGACTTGTTCTACCGGCTAAATGTGATTCCTCTCCATATCCCGCCCCTTCGGGAGCGAAGAGACGATATTATGCCTCTAACCACACACCTTTTGCAGCAATTGGCCGAGGAGGCATCCTTGCCTGAAATAAACATCGACTCGGAAGCTGAAGAGGCTTTATATCATTATCATTGGCCAGGAAACATCCGGGAGCTTTCAAACGTCCTTGAAAGGGTTCTCTCATCCCTGGAAGGAGATACCATCCACCTCTCTGATCTGCCCTTCTATCTGTACCGCAGCCGTAAGGGTTTCCCGAAATCGAGCGGTTCTTCCATGAGGGCCCTTCAGGCCAGAGCCGAAAAGGAGGCCATACTCGATGCTCTAAAGAGAGCCAATAACAACAAGGCCCGAGCCGCCAGAATGCTGGGGATTCACAGGACCCACCTGTATAAGAAGATGAAGAAATACGGCTTTGCCAATTCGATGGCTTACCGCGTGTAGTCGAATTGATACACCCTGGCCCGTCACTTAGTCCTTCCCGAGCGCTTTTCTTGCCTCCTGTCTGCTCTCAAAAATATAGGGAGCCACGTCCCGCTTCTTGAGTGCGTCCCCTAGTTTCATGCGCAGGAAGGTGCTGGTCGTGTAGCGACTCACACCTGTGTAATAGTTGTCGACCAGATATTTGACCATCCCGGTATACTCGTCCACAAGATCCGGAAGAATGCTGAAATGGTCGTAATTCACAATGGTATAGACCTTCTTGCCAAGAGGAGAAAGAATTCTTTCTACGGCCTCTCTGATATCCTGAACCTGCCCGGCTGATTTCACAGAGTAACCCTCAAAATTGACAAAGAAGAGATTCTCCTCCGGATCGTAGGTGAGCCGCTCATCAAGCTTGAGTTCCATGAGATCGGCCTTGAGCCCCATGGGTTCTGGTTTAAAGATCCTATCATCCATAAGACCCGGGTCGGAATTGATGACCGGTTTGAAATCCATATTGGAGATAATGTCTTTCTCGATATGCACGCCAGGTGCAATTTCTATGAGTTCCATGCCTTCTTCGGTTAAAGAGAAAACGCAGCGCTCCGTCACATAAAGGACCGGCTGTTTCTTCATGCGGGCATATTTGCCGCTAAAGGTCACGTGCTCCACACGGTCCTTGAACTTTTTGACTCTGCCTTCTTGCTCGATTCTAAGCATGCCACCGTCCACCGATACCTTCAATCCTCCGGCAGTGAAGGTGCCAACAAAAATGATCTTTTTGGCATTCTGGCTAATGTTGATAAAACCCCCTGCGCCGGCCAGTTTTGGCCCGAATTTGCTCACATTGAGATTGCCCTCTTTGTCTGCCTCCGCCAATCCCAAGAATGCCATGTCGAGACCCCCACCGTCGTAGAAATCAAACTGGCAAGGCTGATCAATTAAGGCCTCTGTGTTTGTAGCAGCACCAAAGTTGAGCCCTCCCGCCGGTAGCCCGCCGATGACCCCGGGCTCCGCAGTCAAAGTAATGTAGTCAAGGATCTTCTCCTCATTGGCCACGACGGAAATACCTTCCGGCATGCCAATGCCGAGGTTGACAACGCTGTTTGCCCGCAATTCGAATGCGGCCCTTCTTGCAATGATCTTTCTGTCGCTCATTTCCATCGGCGCTAGGGACTGCATAGGAACCCTGATTTCGCTGCTGAAGGCGGGATTGTAGAAGTCTGCAAAGGTCTGCCAATGGTTTTCCAGAGGGGCAACCACCACACAGTCCACCATGATCCCCGGAATCTTAACCTCTCTGGCATTAAGCGTACGACGATCCGCAATCCTTTCGACCTGCACGATGACAAAACCACCTGAGTTTTTCGCTGCTGTGGCAATGGCGAGGGACTCCAGCGTCAGCGCCTCTTTTTCCATGGTGATGTTGCCATCTGTATCCGCCGTGGTTCCACGAAGAATGGCGACGTGAATGGGCAGCGGTTTGTAAGCAAGATACTCGTTTCCTTCAAAGGTGATCAGCTCAACGATATCCTCTGTGGTGGTATCATTGATCTTCCCGCCTCCATACCTCGGATCCACAAAGGTCCCGAGCCCCACGGTCGTGATGGTCCTTGGCTTGTGTGCAGCAATATCCCGATACATGTGGGATATGACACCCTGGGGAAGATTGTAGGCGATGATCTTATTTTCTATGGCCAGTTTTTGAAGTTTTGGCGCCAAGCCCCAGTGTCCACCGATAACCCTTCTAACAAGCCCTTCATGTCCCAAATGATTTAGTCCCCTTTCACCGCCATCTCCCTGGCCAGCCGCATAGATGAGGGTGAGATCGCGTGGTTTTCCAGTACCCAGGAAGCGTTCCTCGAGTTTGATAGCAATCTCTTCTGCAAATCCAACGCCCACAAAACCACCGGTTGCCACAGTGTCCCCGTCTCTAATCACTCGCACCGCCTCCTCCGCGGAAACGATCTTGCCTTTTTTTGCACGTACCGGGGTCAAGGGAGAAAGCATAGGGTGAGTCGTCACTGGGTTCATCCTTTCATCCGCCATGACACACCTCCTGTTCTGAAGACTGTCCGGTCTCGACCTCTTGGACCTCAAGACAAGACATGATGATAGATCTAGTTTTTTGACCTTTTGGGCGGGCTCACGATCGCCTCCCCGTCCGCTACGCATTTCCCGTCCTGATTGACACACGTGGTCTTCATCCGCACCCTCTTATCCTCTGCCATGATCTCAGCGACTTCAACGGAAGCGGTGATGGTATCGCCAATTCGGACCGGGGCCAGGAAGTTGAGCTCCTGGCGAATATAGATGGTCCCGGGTCCTGGAAGTTTGTTACCCATGACTGCTGATATGAATCCCCCCAGCAGCATGCCGTGGGCAATTCGTGTTTTGAAGAAGGTTCTCTTGGCGTATTCCTCATTGATGTGCGCCGGATTAAGATCGCCTGTTACGCCCGCATAAAGGTATACATCCGATTCAGAAATCGTTTTCGTGAATTCCACTTTTTCACCGACCTTGAGTTCATGGATACTTTTACCGATCATCGCTTGTTCTCCCTTTGGGCAATCTCTTGAGGCCACTGGAAACGGTTTTCAAGATCCTCTGTTGAATTATCATTGAAGCTGATTTCTTCTTTGATAAGAAAATCGTCTAGAACCATGTTTGATATTCATTCAGACTGGTGTCCAGAACAAATCAAAGTCTAAGGTTTCCACCGCATAGGGGGCTGTTTTTACACGATGCCCCATGCTATCCGGAATTCGTTTTTGGACAAGAATGATTCATTCAATACTTTGAAAAAGAGGCGTTAATACCATGTTGTTATAGGCAAGGTGAAAACAAAGAAAGGCGAGTGGGTCCATTTTTTCATCATATGAGCTTATTGAGCTCTTCTCGAGAAATGCCCAAGTCGAGATGATTCATGAACCGAAGACGGGAGGCCATCTCCCGTCTTTAGCTGAAACATTGCAAAACTTTAAGTGAGCGTTTACTCCTCCTGGAGTTCCTTTATATCTTCGTAGAAATCCAGAGATTCCGGGTTCCTCAGGGCATCCTTGTTCAGAACGGCCTGTCCCTGGATAACCTTTTTAACGGCTAGCTCGACCTTCTTCATATTCAGTGTGTAGGGGATATCGGGTACGGAGATGATCTTGGCCGGCACGTGCCGAGGTGATGCATTGGCCCGAAGGGTCTTCTTGATTTTACCTTTAAGATCCTCGGTGAGCTCCTGACCCTCTCCCATCCTGACAAAGAGAACGACCCGGACATCGTTTTTCCAATCCTGCCCCACAACGAGGCTGTCCTCAATCTCCGGCATGGTCTCCACCTGGCGGTAGATCTCAGCCGTCCCGATCCTGACCCCACCAGGGTTCAGAGTCGCATCCGATCTCCCGTAGATGACCACACCGCCCCGATCATTGATTTCTATGAAATCGCCATGCCGCCAGACGCCGGGATACACGTCAAAGTAGGCATCGTGGTATTTGTCTCCATTCGGGTCATCCCAGAAATAGATCGGCATAGAAGGAGCGGGGGCCAGGCAGACCAGTTCGCCTTGCTGATTCCTGATAGGTTTGCCGTTGTCGTCAAAGGCTTCCACCTTCATGCCCAAACACCTGCACTGCAATTCCCCCGCATAAACAGCCCCCATGGGGTTCCCACCGGCAAAGCACCCATTGATGTCTGAACCCCCGGAAATGGAGCCTAGCTGGAGGTCCTCTTTCACCTCATTGTAAACAAACTCAAAACCCTCCACAGATAGTGGGGATCCCGTTGAAAGGAGGGCCTTAACTGAGGAGAGATCATATTCCTTTCCGGGCTTCACACCTGCATTTTGAACGGCCGCAATATACCCCGCACTGGTCCCGAAGATCGTCATCTTGTGGTCCTGGGCAATTTTCCAAAGAGCCCCCGGATTGGGGTGGAACGCGTTGCCGTCATAGAGAAGAAGGGTAGCGCCTACAGCCAATGAACAGGCCAGCCAGTTCCACATCATCCAACCGCAAGTGGTGAAATAGAAAATCGTATCCTCACGCTTTAGATCCGTGTGAAGCAACAACTCCTTCAACTGGTTAATGAGCACCCCGCCGGCACTCTGGACCATGCACTTGGGAAGACCCGTGGTTCCGGAGGAGTACATGATGTAGTGAGGATGCTCAAAAGGCAGTTGCTCGAATTCGATGTCCAGATTGGATTCAGGGGATTTGAACTCCCTGTAGTGGGCGGCATTGGGTACACCCCTGATATCCGTCTCTTGCTCCGTGTAGGGAACTACCACCACCTTTTCGATGCTCGGAAGCTCCTTCAGAATATTTGAGATGCGCTCAAGGGAATCAAGGTTCTTCCCTTTAAACCAGTAGCCGTTGGCCGTAAACAGGACCTTCGGTTTAATTTGGCCAAACCGATCAAGCACGCCTTTGATGCCGAAATCAGGAGAGCAGGAAGACCATGTCGCCCCTATGCTTGTGGCGGCCAGCATGGCATAAATGGTCTCCGGCATATTCGGCATGAATCCGACAACCCGATCCCCCACCTGAACCCCGAACTCCCTCAGCGATTTGGCGACCCGGGCCACTTCATCGTAGAGTTCGGCATAAGTAACCTTCCTGACGTCTCGATCTTCTCCCTGAAAGATCAAGGCCACATGATCGTCCCGGTATTTCAGGAGGTTTTCTGCGAAATTGAGCTGGGCCCCTGAAAACCACTTCGCACCAGGCAACCTGTTGGGGTCATCGACGACCTGATCATAAGGCTTTGAGGCCTTGATTTCAGCGAATTCCCACATGGCCGCCCAGAAATCTGGGATATTGTCAACGGACCACTGGTAAAGGGGTTCATACTCGGTGAAGTTCTGGTTGTACTTGTCATTGACAAAATTCATGAACCGATACATATGGGTGCTTTCGATCCTCTCTTCCGAGGGCTTCCACAACATTTTGGCCATAACGCATTTCCTCCGTCATGTATAAGAGTTAAAATGTCTTGAGACAGTTGAGCCACGGCCCCCCTGTCGAGATCTTTTCGTTTAGAAATCCCAAAGCAAGTTTTATACCAGCAATTTCTCCATTTTTCAAAAAAATATGTCCCTCTTAGGGCTCAGTCCGTGAATTTAGGAATCCTTGCTTTTCTGTTCAATCATGTATAGGGTTAGAAGATGGCAACCATTCTTGCTATTTATGGCAGTCCCCGCCGTAAAGGGAATACATCTCTGTTGCTCAAAAAGGCTGTCGAGGGCGCCGCTGAGGGGGGTGGCACAGTGGAAGAGATTGTGCTTCGCGATCTTAAGATGTCGCCTTGCCTTGAAATCTATGGCTGTAAAGAGACCGGCCGGTGTGTGATCAAGGACGATTTTCAGAAAGTCTATGATCAGCTTCTGGAATGCCAAGGGCTGATGCTGGCCTCTCCCATATTCTTCTATACGGTGAGCGCTTACACGAAAATCCTTATGGATCGTTGTCAGTCCCTGTGGGTGAGGAGATACTGGCTGGAAAAGATGCCCTTTGGAACTCGGGATTTCTCGCGCAAAGGGCTCTTCATTTCTGTGGGGGCCACAAAGGGGAAAAGGCTTTTCGACGGGACCCTTTTGAGCATCCGCTATTTCTTTGAAGCCCTTGACACCCAACTCTGGCGCTCTCTTCTCTATCGCGGATTGGACTTTGAGGGTGATGTATTAAAGCACCCGGAATATCTTGAGGAGGCTCATGCGGCAGGGAGAGATCTCGTCATGGCCATTGAGAAGACATGAAATTTAGATTGCTTAACCGGAGTACAGTCGAAATTATGGATAGCCTGTTTTCAGACGCCTTCCATCTTCGATGAATTTCAATGTCACGCTGTGGATCCCCCAACCCCGTGCAGGGACTCTTCTAACCAAGCCCTGATCTCTTCATTGATGGCATAAACACCTTTTTTTTTGGCTACGCTTTCCAAAAAACGATCCCTGATACCTTTGGGTATTTCGATGACCGCCAATTCCACGGCCTCTTCCGAGTTACGCCGAATAAGATAGATTCTGGCCGGGTCATCCCAGGTGTTCACCACAAAATAGTGGGAAACATCGTTCTTGGATTTCACCATCTTGCCATGGCTCCAGTTGTTTCCCCACTCCAAATACAAAGTCACAGCCTCTTCGGGGGTCATAAACCAGTCGATCTCATTGATGATTTCATGGCTATTTCGAACATCTTCTAAGCCCATCATGGTTATTCTCCTCATCGCAAGTACTCACGGCAATCCTCGTCAATGCTTCAATAAAATCGTTACGCGATTTTATCTAACGCGACGTTGTCGCTCCCATGGCGAAAAGCTGAAAGATAGAGAAGCTGAAAGCGAATAGCTCTCGTGAGCACACAAAGCCCCGCGGGTCCGATACGCTCCGACAAGCAGCGGGCAATTCAGATTTAAGGACCGAGAATTCGGATCGAGAACTTTCTTATGTCAAAATAAGCATAACTGGCTCGGAATCAAGCCCGGGAGCCTTGGAACGAAAGAAAAGCCTTCCTGTCCCCGGCAAATCGGCTCAGCGTCCTTTGTTACCCCCTGGCTCCAGCAGAAAGTGTGGGGCATGGTCAGTTTATGAAAGGGGGACATACTGGTTCTCCCCTTTTTGAAAGGGATCAAAGACTCACCCACCACCGCCTTGGCGTCAGGTGAATGCCAGCCGTGCTCAACCAAAGGGAAGATGACTCATCGCACCAACCACCTGTCTCCTGCTCTCATCATGACCTGACATTCAAGGACTGGAGGCATCTCCGCCCTCAGCCGCTCAAAATCAATGTCCGCGTAGTCTCCCGTGCCTTTGCCTCCCGTCAGGCTGAACCGAATCACCATATCCTCCCTGAACCGCCAGAACTGGGCCCGGATCGCGTCTTCAATCTCTTCTGAACTCCGCCCGGCCGCCTCGATCTCCACCATTTCCATGTCCCATGCAGGTAGAGGGATGAAACGGGTTTCCACTCTGTCGTTGAGAATCTCTCCCTCCACAAAACCCTTCTCTTCATACATCTCCGCAAAACTCACCCTCTGGATGGACCCCGGGTAGACAAACTTTAGTCTTGGCTTCAAAGGATGGGACAGAGTTTGATATCGATGGATATGACCAGCCGCGATGTATTCGAAATCCAGAGGAATGGTATGCCTTGATACCGTATCGGGACGAGTTGCTTTGAATGTGAAATCGACCGGGCCCACGATCGCCTCGTCAAAAGCTTGGTGGGTTACGAGGATATTGAAATCAGCCCTCAGGCCTTCATACTCGCTCTCCTCCAAGGCTTTCAGGAATGTCCTTCGAGAATCCTCTCTTATGAAAGGAAACCCAGCAAATCCAACCCGGTAGGCATCCAGCGTGAAGCACAGGGATTTTGGCTGATCAAAAACAAAGACATTCTTTGCCCCGTGAAAAAGATCGAAGGGGAACTGGGATCTCTCATGATTTCCCGGAATCATCAACACCGGAATCCCTGCTTCTGCAAGCTCTAAGACAGGCCAGATCAGGTCATCCAGTCTCTCCCTCGGGATATAATATTTGTTAAAGAGATCTCCGCTATGGATAAAAAGGTCGGCTTCAATATCGGTTGCGTATCTGGTCACGCGCACAAAGTTCTTGAAAATCCATTCAGCCCGCCTGTGGCGACCTTCTTTATCAGACTGGGCCGTCCTGATGATTTCGAATCCAAGATGGGTATCCGCTGTGTGAACGAATTTCATGCTTTTACTTAACCCGACAGGCACCGTGGATGACATCGCAGGTTTCGGCAAAAAGCTTACCGATCCAGTCCTCCGCCTTAGCGCTCGGCACTTCGGCTTCCTTCCGAGCCATGCGGCTCTGGTAAAGTTGCATTGTACTCACAAAGGCGGCATGGCTCCAGGTCAATGGTGAAACAGAGAGCGGCTCTCCCGTATGCGGTTGTAGCTGCTCCGGCAGAACGCCCGAGGGCAAGGCGTGGTCAGCGACCCAGCATAAGATCTCTGTGGCCTTGTTAAGCGCCTCCTCGTCCTCCACCTTCTCAAGGAGATAGTCGGCCAGCCAAAGGGTAGATATGAACCAGGGGTTTCCTGTAATGTCACCCCCTGCCCTGTAGTAGGTGTCATTCTCGTATCGTGCCATGCCGCCCGTCTTCGTGCTGAGCCAAAGCTTTTGCCGCAGGGCTTCCATGGTGGCTTCGATGCGTGGATCACTTGCTGTATAGAGTCCGAAGGTGAAGAGCCCCCAAAGGCTCGCATCGCACGTTCCATCCACCTCCAACGCCCCCTTCCCATTCCGGTAGAGCATTCGACAGAAGCGGCCCAGGTCCTCACGCCAGAGATAATTCGATGCTGCATCCCTGATTTCGGATGCTGCCTGACGGTAGGTGCGTGCTTTTTCTTCCTCACCAAAAACAGTACAGAAGATAGAGGCTGCCGCGAGCCCACCAAAGACAGCGCTGACGGTAAAGCTGGAGATGCCTCGACGCTCCTCCCACAAATCATAGGAAGCCCCGGGGAGACCGGTTTCTTCATCACGGTAAGCCACCATAAAATCCGCTGCTCTTTTGACAAGGGGCCGATACAGCGGCTTCACAAACTCGATGTCTCTGTACTGGACGAAATGGTGCCACAGCGCCCAAATCACCAGGGCGGTTTCGTCTTCCTGAATCGGAAGCTGGGCCTCGTTCCCTTCATACCAGGGATGCCAGGACGATGCTAGGGTACCGTCCGGATTATATTTGTGCAAGAGGTACCCTTCATCCTCTATCGCTCTCGCTGAAAAGTCGTAAAATCTCTGAGCAGGCATAGGGTATCCGGCCAGATCGAGTGCATGGGCAATGAGGGCACCGTCCCTTGGCCAGACATAGGAGTAGGTGTCTCGGTTGAACTGAATGACGTCCGAATCATTCGCCGCAACGATCCCTCCCTGCCAGTCTAGCTGGGTGCTCATGACGAGCAGACTGCGGCGGTACAGTCTCGCGACCTTTGATGGTAGGTGCTCGTAAGACGGCGATTCTTTGCGAACCCAGAGGTTCCAGTAGTCGCCCGTGCGTTTGATCAGGGCGCGAGGATGCTTGTGTCTCACCAGATCATCAATCCGGCGGGCTTCTGCCCAGCTCTCTGCTGCGCAAATCCAGTAGTAGGCCTTCCCGGCGCTGTGTCCATCCAAGTCAAGATGTAGCGAGACGACGGAATCCACCGAGCCTTGGGCAATCGTGTTCCCTGAGAGAAGCCCGTCTTCAGCATCCCTGAAGGTGCCCTCTTTGCCGCCGACCTTTTTCTGGCCGACGGCAAACTGTGAGAGACTTTCAGATTGCTCTGTCAGACCGCTGACAAGAAAGTATCTCGATCCCTTGTAATGGACAATGCCGCCGCTGGCCGGATCAAAGGCCGCTGTATCGCCAACACTATTGCCAGAGATATCGAAGTCCTGGCTGAAAAAGAGCTCTATACGCCGTTTTTCGGGAACCAGGTTTTCGACGGTGACCTCGCGCAGGTAGACATCCTCGTGAAAGTCAACCGCGTCCCGACACGTGATGAGTACACCCTGTTCCTGGTGGTAGAGATTCACTTGACTTACCAGCGTGTCCTCTTCATAGGCAAGCTCCCGTTTCCACGCCTCCCCCACCCAGGAGAAGCTACCCCCGGCAAAAACCCCAAAGCGGAAGACATTGCCACTTACGTGGTTCTCCTGTCCGACGTGGGGGAAATACAGGTCACGAATTGCGTAGTTCTTGTCAAAGCAGGCAAGTAGCCGGCCGTTTCCCACGGGAATATCTCGTGGCATGGTTCAATCCTCCAGGATTCATTTTTCTGCGGCGGTCCATCGGGTGTACCTCTAGTACCTAGCTGTACAAAAAAACCGTCACTATTCTGGTACGTCATTGCGAGCGGAGCGAAGCAATCTCCAGGTTGGAAAGCCCATCATTCTGGCATGTTACGATGAGATTGCTTCGTCCCCCGCATCAAGTGCGGGGTCCTCGCAATGACATTATGATAACGTTGATTTATGCAACTAAGTACTAGTTGCCCTGAACGCGCCGCATCTGCTTTGTTGAAACTGAGTGATCCCTCCTCTGAGAGAGGAAAGTGGGCTAACTAAAATCGGCCCAAGTGTCATTTCGAAGGAGCTGAGCGACAACCAAAACCACCCTTCGCCCGAGGGCGAGAACTTTCCATCGTCCAGGACAAAGAGACTAGAGCAGCCTGTACGGAAGGGCTCGTTTCGTCCACTCGCTCTCGGGGTAGTCTGACTGGAGTTTCTCATAAGCCTCCTTTAGCGGCTTTGACTCGTGGGTCGTTTTGTAA
>JASFTV010000052.1:0-14606 GCA_050050615.1 Desulfobacteraceae bacterium | reverse complement strand
CCTGAAAAGGTATTGTCCGTTTACGACGCAAAGACAGGCATGAAAGCCGTGGTTGTCATAGACAATATCTGATCGATTACGGGGATGTTGGACGCCTTCAATTCAAACTGATCGTGGAGGGGAGCAACATCCCCATGTCGTTCTCAGTGGAGAAGTTGTGTCACAAAAAAGGCATTACGGTGGTGCCCGATTTTGTGGCCAATGCGGGAGGGGTAATCAGTTCATATGTCGAATACATTGGGGGGAGCCAGGAGCAGGTCTTTGAAATGGTCCAAGGAAAGGTGGTTAGGAACACAAAGGCCGTTCTGGAAGAGTCCTTGAGTTCGAACCGCATGCCGAGAAAAGCTGCTCTCAATCTAGCCATGGACAGGGTGAGAGATAAGAGCCTGTTCGCCCCGCTCTAGCTGTCTTCATAGCCCAAGATCTTAACATTTAAGTCAAGTCTTTGGCGGAGCTGGGATGGCCTTTCCCCGAAAGGCGATATCTCAAAAGAGTTTCACCGGAGATTCCAGCGGGCTGATCTTTGAGGGTTTGCGCCACGAAAGCCCTAGCAGAATTTCTCGTTCCAACGAAGTCAAAGATCTCTCAAACCCTCAAAGATCAGTCCGCCTCCCGAGAACCCTATAGATATCGCCTTGAGGGGAATGGCCATCCCTGGCAAAAGCCTCGTCGGTTTGAGACGAAGCTTCGCTAGATAAGACACGTCATTTGCACCCTCATCTACTCTCTTTCTTGGGCAACAGATGGGTGACACTGCCCAGGAAAACCTCAGCCGCCTCTCCGACCGTCTCTGAAAGTGTCGGATGAGGATGAATGGTGAGAGCCATATCCTGGGCCAGGGCGCCCATCTCAATTGCGAGAACCCCCTCAGAGATCATTCCCTCGGTGTGTCGACCTGTTATTCCAAGGCCAAGAATTCTCTGCGTATCCGGGTCAATAATCATCTTCGTCACGCCTTCCGGGGCATCCATGGTCGTTGCACGACTCGAGAACTTCCAAGGAAAACGCTCGACCCTTATGGGTCTGTTCTGCTTGCGGGCCTCCTCCTCTGTAAGGCCACACCAGGCAACCTGTGGGTCCGTATAGACCACAGCGGGGATCGCCCGCACATCAAACGCCGAGGGTTCACCCACGATGACCTCAGCGGCGACCTTGCCCTCTCGAAAGGCCTTATGGGCCAGCATAGGCCCCCCGGCCACATCTCCTATTGCAAAGACGCGCTCATCTGAAGTCCGTTGCTGCTCGTCTACGATCACAAAGCCCCGTTCATTGACCTTGACCTTCGTGGTTTCGAGGCCGATACCCTGAGAGTTGGGTTTTCGCCCGATGGCAACGAGGACTCGGTCAAAGGTTTCCTGCGTCTTCTCCGCTTCCTCTTCCCACGTTACGTCGACACCCTTTTCATGCTCCCTGAGTTCCGAAGGCTGAGTATTGAAATGAACCGCTTCGAAAATCTCCTTAATCCTGTTGATGAGTGGGGCTGCAAGGTCGGGGTCGGCACCCCTTAGAAGCCTGTCACTCCGGACTGCAAGGGTGACTCGGCTACCCAGTGAGGCGTATACTGTGCCCAGTTCCAGGGCGACATAGCCCCCACCCAATATGAGGAGCGAGTCGGGAATGTCCTCTAGATTCAGGGCGCCGGCTGAATCCATGATACGCCCCCCCTTGTTATAAGTGATTTCAGGCCAGGGGATTGGACGAGAACCGGTTGCCAGGATGGCACGGCGAAACTTGATGTGGCTCACCTCTGAATCATGCAAACGAACCGTGTCAGACCCTTCAAAAACGGCTCTGCCCTGTATCAATTGCACACCGCGCTTATTGCCTAGGGTCACCAGACCATTGCCAAGCTTGTCAATCACTTCTCCTTTCCAGGTCCGGATCCTATCTAGATCAATCTTGGGGTCACCAAAGGTGAGCCCCATGCCCGGCGCACGGCGTGCGTCATGGATGAGTTCGGCCAAATAGAGCAATGTTTTGGAAGGGATGCAACCACGATAAAGGCATTCACCTCCTGGCCGCGGTGCCATGTCAACCATGATGACTTCCAGGCCTAGATCCGCTGCCCGAAAGGCCGCGGCATAGCCGCCCGGTCCACTTCCAATCACCAAGGCCTCCGTCTCTTGTACCAATTCTCCCATCACCATGCGAACTTCCTCCACCTTTTGTACGCCGTCTTGAAGCTTGAGCAGCCTCGCCTGCCATCAGCAGACAGCCGACTTAATCAAATCCTAAATATGAAATCCACCGGTTGAGTTTCCATTTTGATTCAGCAGTGTCCGGTTAGAATTTTCTACAACGCCAGTGTCGACTAATATTTGCAAAATGCTAACCGGACACTGGTGGTTTTGATTTGAAATTTGAGCTTTGATATTTGGCATTTCGGATACATCGACCATCTTCCGGTCTTGAACTTGCTCAACGAGGGGCGAACTCTTGCCGCTAAATTTGTAACCGAGAAGACTACGTCATCATCATGAATAGTTCTTCTGGATCCTCAATGGCTTCCACGATCATTCGCATGAACGGGATGGCATCCGCGCCATCGAGAACCCGGTGATCAATGCAAAGGACGAGCGGCATCATCAGCCGAGGCACAACTTCAAACCCTTCCTGCTCGCTTTCTATGACTGCCGGTTGCATGCGTGCTGCACCCGTTCCCAAGATGGCTACTTCGGGATAATTGATGATCGGCACAAAGTACCCTCCGCCCATAGGTCCCACATTGGTGACTGTAAAAGTGCCTCCTTGCATCTCCTCTAGGGTCGCCTTCCGGGCCCGCGTCTTATCAATGAGATGCTTCAGCTCAATACTGAGTTCCATGATACTCTTACGGTCAACGTCCCGAACGACAGGCACAATGAGACCGTCCTTCGTGTTGACGGCTACGCCGATGTGATAATAGTGTTTGATGACGATCTCTTCTGCCTCCGTATCCAGAGTCGCGTTGAAGTTCGGATACGCCTTGAGCGCTGTGGCAACCGCCTTGAGGACAAAGACCGTCGGGGTCAGCTTGCCGCCTTTGGCTTCAATTTCACCCTTGTGCTTCCGACGAAAGGCATCCAGTTTGGTCATATCAACCATATCCTGATTGCTCACATGAGGGATCTGGGACCAGGCTAGCGCCATTTGTTTGGCTGTGGCCTTCCGAATGGAGCGCAACGGAACCCGCTGTACAGAACCCCACTTCGCAAAATCCGGTAATTTTGGCGCCGTGACGATAAGCGGGCGAGCACCTTCAGGCTCAGCCGGTGCGGGAGGCGCTTCAACGACCTTTTCACCCTTCTCTGCAAAAGCCCGGACATCATCGGCTGTGACCAACCCGCTCGGGCCGGTGGGGGTGACCAGATGAAGATCCACACCCAGTTCCAGCGCCAAGCGCCGCGTCGCAGGCGACGCAGGCACAGGCTCCCTTTTTTGACTGGGTACGGGCTCGGGAGCAGCCGCTAGGGCAGCCTCGGATGGCTTTTCTTTCGGTTTTTCAGCTTCCACCGGCGCCTCTGCCTCGCCCCCGCTGAAGGTCATGAGCACGTCGCCCACCTTGACGGTATCGCCCGGTTTGACCAGAATTTGTTCCACCGTGCCGGTATAAGGGGAAGGGATCTCCACCGCTGCCTTATCCGTCTCCACCTCCATGATGGTATCTCCTTCCTTGACTTCATCACCCACTGCGATGTGAATGGCAAGAATCTCCCCCTCGTGAATGCCTTCTCCTAAATCGGGCAGTTTGAATGATCTAGCCATATTCTCTCCTCCCCTTAAGTACTCAAAACCTTTCTGGCCGCCCGGACAATACGTTGGGCGTTCGGTAAGTAAGCCTTCTCTATGCTGAACAATGGAATGACGACATCAAATCCTGTGACTCGGGCAATGGGCGCCTCAAGATAGAAAAAGGCCTTCTCCACAAGGCGAGATACAACTTCGGCGGCTGGGCCAAAACTGCGGGGTGCCTCGTGGATCAGCACCGCCCTGCCTGTTTTCTGTACGGATGCAATGAGCAACGCATCGTCCAGTGGTGAAATGGTTAGCAGATCGATGATCTCGGGATCAACCCCATCTTTTTCTTTGAGTTCCAGGGCCGCTTCCAATGTCGGACGCATCATCGCTCCGTAAGAGATCAAGGTAAGGTCACTGCCCTGTTGAACGAGTTGAGGCTCCCCGAGAGGCATCGTCTCTTCTTGCTCAGGAACCTCTTCTCTGAAAGCGCGATAGAGGGCCTTTGCCTCGTAGAAAATGACAGGATCCGGGTCGCGGATCGCGCTAACTAGAAGAGCTCTCGCATTGCGGGGCCCTGATGGCATCACCATCTTAAGCCCTGGAATGTGTGCCCAAAAAGTTTCTCGGCTTTCCGAGTGGTGTTCCAGCGCTCGAACGCCTCCGCCATATGGGGTCCGGAGAACCATGGGCACGGTGAACCGCCCCTGAGACCGCCATCGCATACGCGAGGCATGACATTCGATCTGGTGGAAGTTCAAATAACTGAATCCTGAGAACTGGATTTCACAGACCGGCCTGAGACCATAAATGGCCATGCCGATGGACATGCCGACAATGCAGGATTCCGCCAGCGGCGTGTCCAAGGCCCGCTGATCACCGAACTGATCGATGAGACCGTCCGTGACGCGGAAGACGCCCCCGTCAACGCCCACGTCTTCGCCTAAAACGATCACCCTGTCGTCCTTTTCCATTTCCTGGCGTAATGCCAGGTTCAGCGCCTGAACCATCGTCATCTTAGCCATGATGTTCCTCCTCGCTTGTTGCCCCCAGGTCTTGTCTGAGTTCCTCTCTCTGTTCTTTGAGGTATGCCGGCATTTCGGCATAGGCGTGCTCAAACATTCTAAGAGGATCGGCAAGCGTCTTCATCTTTTCTTCAGCGCTTTCAACAGCTGCCTGGATTTCTTCCTTGATCTTTTCCTCAAGGGCCTCAACTTTCTCCTCAGAAAGGAGTCCCTTATTCTTGAGGTAATTTTGGAACCGCGTGATGGGATCTCGTTTTCTCCACCCTTCAACCTCTTCCTGCGTGCGATATCGCTTTGGATCATCTGCTGTGGTGTGCATCATCAACCTATAAGTGACACACTCAATCATGGTGGGGCCGCCACCGGACCGGGCCCGCTCTACAGCCTCCCTCGCGGCGGCATACACGGCAAGCACATCGTTTCCATCGACCTGAATGCCGGGAATGTCATAAGCCAACGCCTTCTGCGCCAAGGTCTTAGAGTGGGTCTGCTTGGAGCGAGGCACCGAGATAGCCCATTGGTTATTCTGACACACGAAGATGACCGGGATTTGGTAGACCCCTGCAAAGTTCATTCCTTCGTGAAAATCCCCTTCAGAGGTCCCCCCGTCCCCGAGGAAAGTTATGACCACGTCATCTTTGTTTCTGTATTTGATGGCCCAAGCCAGGCCCACTGCATGGAGGACTTGAGTCGCCACGGGTATTGAAACAGGAAGGTCATTTCGCTTTTCATCCGGCTCGCCCCCCACGCCGAAGCCGCCATAGTTGAGCATGATGGTTTCCATGCTCTTGCCGCGCCACAACTCGGCCGCCATTTCTCGAAAAGAGGGTGTCATCCAATCAGAAGGCCTTAACACAGCGACAGCGCCCAACTGAGATGCTTCCTGGCCTGTTATAGGCGCAAATGTTCCTATCCGGCCCTGCCTTTGAAGGCTGAGAAGTCTTTCATCAAATCTCCGCCCCGAAAGCATGGCCCGATGGAGTTTGAGGGTAAGCTCATCCGGGATTTCTGGTTCGAGATCCTTGTCTAGCTGACCTTTCTCATCCAGAATCGAAAGGTATTCCACATCGTAGGGAAGTTCGATTTTACTTCTCGGCATTGTTTCACTCCTTTTAGCTTATGAAATGAACAAAGGCTGTATCGGTGAAGCACCATAACCTGGTTTTGTTACAAGCCAAAATGGGGTGACCCATGTATTTTAGAGATAGAAACACCTGATTTTTGAAGGTTGATCCGCTCAAGGAGAAGAATTTGCCGCTCAGCAAGTCCTCGAGATGTTCACTTACAGTAAGGTTCCGATTAGCGCCCTAACACTGGGAACCGCCATGGGTGCCTTTGAGTTGGGCATTGACCATGCCAAGAAACGGAAGGCCTTTGGTCACTGGATTGCTGAGCAACAAGCGAAAGCTTTTGAGATTGCCTATTTCTATGCCAGAATCGAGTCTGCCCGGCTTGCGCTTCTTAAGGCCTGTTGGGTTCTGGACAGAGGCGACAATTTCCGTTTGGAATCATCTCTGGCCAAATACCTGGCGGTGAAAATAGCCGAGGAAGTAACAATGTGGGCGGCCGACCTGTTCGGGGAGGCTTCTGTGATCTTTGAGCACCCCATTCATAACTTCCCTATGTGATGGGTACAGAGACATTTTTCGTTTCCATAACAGCCTTGTTGTGTTATAATTCAACAGAAAAAATGGAGTGACATATCTTTGCCTTCCTGGGAACGGGCTACCACAAACTTTCTAAGTATTCTTCATCTGCAAAGCCTTAAGAGCAAGATTATCGTTTTTGCTCTTCTTGCCACCCTCATCCCCTCCCTAACTATGGGTTGGCTTTCCTACGTCCAAAACAGACGTTTCCTTAATGAAAAGATCACCCAAGAATTACAAAATGTTACCTCCCAGGCTTCACGCGAATTTGATTTGTGGCTCAAGGAACGTTTGTATGAGCTGCGTGTCTTTTCAAGCTCCTATGTGGTTTCCGAAAACCTTGAGAAGATTTTGCGCGCTGACCTATCGCACATCGAAAACAGAACTGCACTTCGCCGTGTCAGGGACTACCTGAAATCAGTGCGAAGTAAGTTCATCGATTATGAAGAACTCATGGCTGTGGATGTACAAGGAAACCTTGTGGCGAGCACCTATGATAAGGAAACGAGCTTGATTCTGCCACACGGGTGGCTCAAGTTGGCACGGGCGGGTAAATCCACTATTGGGAACCCTTTCTGGGACCAAACGCTCAAGGCTGGAGTGATGGTCATCACCCAACCTATTGTCTCTCCTCATGAGCGCTTCTTGGGCGTTTTGGCAGCCAAGCTCAACTTTCGCTCTATTGGCGCTATGCTCAAGAACTACGCGGTGGAACAAGTAGGCGAGCTTTATGTGATTACCCAAGAGGGAACAGTGCTCATCAGTTCCCAGCCGCTCTCCTCTGGTTTCATGAAAACGAAACTTTTAAGGTCCACCACCTACAAGCTGTTTTCCCATGAAGGACATACATTGGATTACAGGAACTACAAGCGCAAAACTGTGGTGGGAGCCGTGAAAAGGGTAACTCAGTTGGACTGGGGGGTCGTGGCAGAAGAGGAGAGAGCAGCAGCTTACGCTCAGATTTTCCGTCTCCGCAACTTGACGATTGGGCTTGTGGCAGGTCTGCTGTTTGTCATTGGCCTTGCCGCATACCTCCTCGGCCTTACTATCGTTCGCCCTCTGGACAGGCTCATCAAGGGGGCGGACAAGGTCGCTGCAGGAGATCTGGATGTTGATCTGCCTGTACCCAGTCACGGGGAATTGGGTTACATGACCGAGGTTTTCAATCATATGGTACTGAGCCTTCGACGGGGACGAGAGGAACTGGCCTCAATCAACGAAACCCTGCGTCAAAGAAACATTGAACTTCATGAGCTCTCTATTACTGATAATCTAACCACCTTGCACAATCGCAACCACTTGATGGATACCTTAGCCACAGAGGTGGCGCGTTCCAAGCGACGCCGACACCTATTCGCAGTGCTCATGATCGATATCGATCATTTTAAGCGATATAACGATACCTTCGGTCACCTTGCAGGAGACGACGTTCTGAGAAAAATGGCTGCAATATATAGAGACTCGATCCGCAGTTGTGATTATGCCGCACGTTACGGGGGTGAGGAATTTCTTATTATGCTCCCTGAAACAAATGCTGATGAGGCTGTGCAAGCAGCAGAGCGGATTCGCGCTCGCGTTGCAGAGGAGAGATTTGATAGTGGCGATAAGGCTGTTGAAATGACGGTAAGTATTGGGGTGGCCGTATTTACAGAACACGGCGACAATCCGGAATCCCTAATAAAAAGTGCTGATGGTGCGCTTTACAAAGCAAAGAAAGGTGGTCGCAACAAGGTGGTGCTCGCAGGTGAAAAGACGAATAAGCGAACCCGCCAGTCTGCAGCTACCTGAGAGCGCGTGAACATAGCTAGCGTCCACTGACCAGACTCTGAAAAATCCAGCCTTTCAACTCATTCTCACCTTTCACCCGAACCCATTGACCCTTATAAGAGTAACCAATAAGGGGGGTGTTCGGCTCGACCGTTGCAATGACTTTGAAATCCAGGCCTGGCCCTTCCCGGACATTGCTCATTTTGATCACCTGCAATGGCAGAGGCAAGGCAAAGAGAACCTCGCCCGGCATAAGCGCAAGTTCCTCCCGGTCACCGAGCCGCATCTGCGCATTTCGAATATGACTTTTCGCTTGATTGGCGAGGTAGAGAGCACCCCCATAGTTTTCCTTCTTGAACTCTTTGGCACTCATCTTCAGCAACTGCTCGGCCTGGACGAGTTCTGGGTCCCTTTCCTGCTCCGGCCGCTGCGTTATGAGCACCTTGAGGGCGATCTCGGTTTCTGCCATGTTGGAAGCCGCCTCTGCCTTGCTTTCCAGGCTGCGCAGCTTTGCCTTGGTACGCACCACCTCTTGAATGGCCTCATCCAGTTTCTTCTGCAATGCGCCCTGTCGATCCTCAATTTTCTCGATTTGGGTGTCTTTCTCTACGAGTTGTAAGGTGAGCTTGGCCATCTGGTTTTCCAGTCCTTTTCGGGCAGCTCCCTGCTCTTTCAAAGTTTCTTCTAATTGCTGGCAGAGGGCGTTGCGATCAGCTAGGCTGTTTTTGAGTTTCACATTCTCTTCTGCTAATGCCTTACGTTCCGCATCCCTTACCTCAGCGACCGCTGCTTCTTCCTGAGAAGGACCGGTTGCACAAGCTGTACAAAATAAGAGGGAGCCAGACAAAACCAGAATCACATACTGCATGGATCTGCGGCAAATCACCTCATTCATCATATGCTCTCCTCCTTACCTGACTGGCTGCTATCATATTCTAGCGAAGCTTCGCCTCAAACCGACGAGGCGTTTGCTCAGGATGGCCTCTCCGCTCAAGGCGATATCTATTCCCTATTTCTCATTTTCTAAAGGCAATATAGTGAAAAAGATGATTGGGTGTCAAGTACCGAGACCTTTGAAAGACCGCCTCCAGTTATTGCGAACGGAGGGAATCAATCTCATAATAGCATGCAGGGTCAAGGAGATTGCCATGCTTGCGCGCCGAAGCGCTCCAGTGCGCAGGCACGTCGCTTCGCTCCTTGCAATGACCTGCCCCCGGCGGCCCTCAACAGCATGAATCCTCCTGTCCTTGTAAGGAGATGTTAAGGTTATTTCTGGGACACGATACTAGGCAGGAGCCAACTTAGCCTTGATCCGAAAAAACTTCGTGCAGGGACCGCTTCTTTATTTGAATAACTGGCTGAGACCTCCAAGGAACCCCTTGGGCTCCTTGCTTTGGAGCAACAACTCCAGTTCTCCCTTGTCAAGGTAGATCCCGGAACAACTGTTGCAGCGATCCACCATAATCCCCAAAAGCTCGATTTCTTCCATCTGTTGACCGCATTTCGGGCAACACATCCAGTGCTGCGCCTTGAGCTCCCTCGCCCGTTGCTCAGCGCGCTGGGCGTTCAGCTCCTTTCGCTTCCGATCGATGAGCTCTTTGTTCAGATTGTAAAAATACTGCTCCTCACCACTATAAGCTTTATCCTGGCGTTCTTTGTTTTTAGCCATTCTCGCCCTCCAAATGCTAAAATTTTTCCAATCTTATGGGGCTGGTGCGCGCGACTGGCAAAACTTGGTGCCCTTCGAGTTTACTCATGGCCGTGAGCACGTCGAACGGCCGTTGAAAGGGCGACTGAGTCCCGCCCAAGGGGATTGCGGTCCGGACGACCCACCCCGGCGATCCCCGCTGCGATTGAAGTATGTCAAGTTATTTACGATACACAATACCATCGTTTCCCGAAAACAACCCTAACATGTCCCTATCAGAAATGAAAAATTCAGGCCATTGAGGGCCGTTTGATTTTGGGCGTTCTTAGTTGGGATATCTGCTTCGTGCTGGATGTACAATGACATCTTGCCACGCTTATTCTCCAGGCAAGGAGGCAGGCTCCCGCCCTGGGGCTGAAATACCACGACGTTCGAGAAGCGACCCTTCAAGTCGATATAATTCGACCAGGGCTTTCAGATAATTTACCACAGCCCGAATCTCACCAATCTGACTCGAAAGAAGATCCCGCTGTGCCTGGGCCACAAGGAATGCCGTGGATCTTCCCACCCGAAGCTTCTCCTTCTCAATGCGAAGTTTCTCTTCCTCAAGTCTGCGCGTCGCCATACTTGCGGATATCTGTTCTCTAGCACGCTCCACCTCAATATATCCTGATCGGACATCCAATTCCACAAGCTGAGCCAGATTTTCAACCGCTTCAGCAGCCTGGTCTAACTGTAGCACGGAGCGTTTGTAACGCGCCCGGGCCCCCCGGTTCCTGAACGGATATTGAAAAACCAGACCGGCAGAAATATCATAGCCATCGTCGTTTATGTCACCCACTGAACTTCCGAAGGAGTCGGCATATCCTGTCTTTCCGAGAATCAAAAAGAAATCCATTTTGGGCAGCAAACCGTTTTTGGTCTTGACGACTTCGAGATCGCCACGCTCAATGCCCAACCGGGCCTCATTCAGATCCGGTCGCAACTGCAAGGCAACATCCACATGCGCTTGCGCCGGATCCAGCTTTACCTCTGGGACCCCGGGCAGATCTTTTAGAATAATTTCTCGCTCCCATAGCCTTGGACCCTGAGGGTTGAGCAATCTCAGCAAACGAAGCTGGGTCGTGGCCATAGTGCTTTTTGCGACAATCAGCCCCTGTCGTTGTGATGCGATTTCCGCCTGTGCCGCGATGACCTCGCTTTCAGCCAGTTTACCGACGCCGATCATCTCTTCGATCTCCCTCAGTTGCTGTTCAGCCACCTTCAGGGATTCCTGAAAGATGCGAATCTGGTTCTGAGCCAGGGCGTAGTCCCAATAGGTCTTCTCTACCTCTGCCACCAAGGCCTCTGCAAAACCCCGGAATTCATACGCCGAAGCCTCCGTGTCCAGGCGAGCCTGGTACAGGTTGGCAAGACTTACCCTTCTGCCCCCTCCCCGAAGCAAGGCCTGAATCACGGTGAGCCCTACCCGCGAGGCATACTGATCGGTGTACAAGTCTGACCATGTCCGTTCAGAAGAAACCTCCAGACTCACGTCTGTCCCTGTTGAAAAGAACTGTGAAAGGCCCAATTCTGCATTAGCCTCGCTTTTCGTATTTTCGACAAACTGATTGGCTGTCCTTTTCTCTTCCACCTTATCACGAGAGAAGGAGATTCCCCCGCTCAGAAGCGGATCAAAGATGGCTTCCTCTTCATCCTCAAAGGTCCGGCGAATCGACGGATTCAGCCGCTCAACGCGCAAGGAACGGTTATTTTCGAGGGCAAGAAGCAGCGCCTCTTCTACGGTCACTTCGATTGGGCCATCCCCGGACCCACCGGTCGGGGATTCCTTCGCCTCACCTCCCTTGCCTGCTTTGGGCCCAAATTCCAATAAAGGTGTTTCCTCGATATCATCGGTGATCTCAGTACGAGCACCGACTTCGATGATCGCACAGGAAGCCAGAAAACTTCCCAACAGAACGATCATGAAAAGATCTTTTTTCAACAGACTTCGCAAACCCATCGCCTTTTTCTCCGGAAGAATACCTCTTCCAATAAGGTCAGGACAACGGCTCCTCTTCAGAGAGCCTCTTTCTGCCGAACCTCGTCTTGAAGGAGGCGTAAATGGTGGGGACAAAGACCAATGTGATGAGCGTTGAACTCAGCAGGCCCCCAATGACGGCTCTTGCCATGGGTGCTTGTGCTTCTCCACCCTCCCCCAGCCCAAGGGCCAAGGGGATCAACGCGAGCACCGTGGTCATGGCCGTCATCAGGATGGGTCTGAGTCGCCTTCTGCCCGCCTCTTCGATAGCCTCCTGAAGGGACATCCCACCACGGCTATACAGCAGATTCGTATGATCCACGAGAAGGATGGCGTTGTTGACAACGATGCCGCCCAGCATGACACAGCCGATAAGGGACTGTACATTGAAAGTGGTATGGCTGAGCAGGAGCATCAGGGTGACGCCGATCGCGGCCAGCGGTACGGAAAACATGACGATAAAAGGGTCGAGAAGGGACTCATACAGGGATGCCATGACCATATAAACCAGGACCAGAGCCAACACAAAGCTCAGGAGCAGTTCCCGATAGGCCTTTTGCTGTTCCTCATAATCCCCACCAAAGACGATACTGAAACCCCTCGGCACAGGGATGGCGCGTAGCGCCTTGCGTATATCCATCAGAATAGAGCCCATATCACGTCCGGCAATATTGGCCCTAACCTCCGTGACCCTCTCCTGGTCCTTGCGCTCCACAATCACGGGGCCGGTCCTCGGCCGCACATTGACCACATTTCGCAGAACCACCGCCCTCCCGTCCGCATTGGTCAGTGTGAGGTCCAACACCTCCTGGAGGGCCATGCGTTCCGCATTCCGTAGCTTCACCAGGATGCGATACTCATTGCCCCCTTCGCGATAGTTGCTCGCGCGGGTACCGGAAAGCACCGTTTGGAGCATATCGGCCACCTGAGAAACCGTAACCTTCATGGCCGCTGCTTTCTGGCGATCCACGATGATTAGCTCCTCCGGGCTTCCTATATCGCGACTCAGCTGGGCGTCCGTAACACCGTCCACCTGTTCCACCAGGTTTTTGACCCTCACAGCCAGGGTATCAGCAACCTCCATGTCGTGGCCCCGGACATCGAGCTGCACCCTTTCAGTGCTGCTTCTTCCCATACGCAGCAGAAAGAGGCCCTGGCCGGCCCTGGTGCGAACGGTAGCACCCGGAACATGCACGAGTTTCCGCCGCAAGTCCTCAGCGATCTCCTCGCTGGAGCGGGACCTTTCGGCTTGAGGCTTCAGGGAGATTCTCATTTGTCCTACGTGGGAACCTTTTGGTCGCCAAGGCGTACCGCCAAGGAAGGTCTCTATGTTCTTGGCTTCAGGGACCTCCCGGTCGACCACAGCTTCTATGGCTTCGAAGGTCTTCTCCAGAACCTCCAGCCGCGTACCGACCTCCATTTCGGCATAGACCCTGACCTCACCCTCATCCGTATTCGGCATGAACTCGAAACCGATCAGTGGGACAAGGAGCAGGCTGCCTATGAGAAGCAAAACCGCACCTAACGCCACAAGCTTGCGGTGGCCGAGGGAAAAGTGCAGGACCCTTTTATAGTCTTGTTCCATGCCCTCAAAAAACCTGCCTGTCACACGGTACAGCCTTTGTCCCAAACGCTCCTTGTTCGAAGCATTCGATTTGCCGGAGCGCAGAATCAGAGAAGAGAGCGTAGGCACAAGGGTGAGGGCCGTTGCAAGCGAACAGGCAAGCGCAAAACTGACCACATAAGAGAGTTGCCTAAACATCACGCCGGACATGCCGCGCACAAAAATAAGGGGCAAGAAGACCACCAGGGTGGTTAACGTACTGGCAATTATTGCGGAGGTCACCTCCTCACTGCCGTCTACGGCCGCCGTGTCAGCTGGGATGCCTGATTCCCTCAACCTGTAAATGTTTTCTAAAACGACGATGGCATTGTCGACCAGCATCCCAATACCCAGAGCCAGCCCACCGAGTGTCATCAGGTTCAATGTGAAACCTGCAAAATACATGAGCGTGAACGTGGCAATGACGGAGATAGGGATGGCCATCGCAATGACCGTTGTACTACGGATATTTCGCAGAAAAAAGAGCAAAGCGAGGATGGCCAGCGTTCCCCCGTAGAGGATTGAATTGCCCACATTGCTGATGGAGCGCTTGATATAATCCGAGGTGTCGATAATGGGGATCATTCTGATTTGAGGGATGTCCTCATTGATCCTTTTGATCTCATCGAGAACCCCCTTTGCCACCTCCACCGTATTTTTGCCTGATTGCTTATTAACAACCAAGCGGATCCCGGGTTTTCCGTTCACCTTCACAATTCTGGTGACCTTTTGCCAGGCATCCTCGACACTCGCGACCTCCTTAAGCTGAATGGGTGCGCCTTCCCGTATCGCGATGACTGTATTGCGCAATTCGTTGAGGCTGGTGTATTCGCCGGGGGTGCGGACCATCACCTCCAGATTACCCCGGTCCAAGGTGCCTGCCGGGACATTGACGTTTTCGGCCTTGATCCTACTCAGGATCTGGTCCAGAGACAACCCCAGGGCTTTGATCTTGTCTGGCACGAGGTTCACATGGATCTCGCGGTCGAGACCCCCGTACACATGGACGGCAGCGACCCCGGGTTGCCGTTCAATACGATACTTAATCTGGTCGTCGATGATCCGGCGCGTCTGGATAGGGTCCAAACGGCTCCCTGCTCCTAAAATGAGGATGGGGAAGCTGGCAAGATCAAATTTCCGCAAGGTCGGCCTTTCGGCATCATCCGGCAGGCGCGGGATGGCG
>JASFTV010000051.1:0-14857 GCA_050050615.1 Desulfobacteraceae bacterium | reverse complement strand
ACAGGCTGCTCACGAAAGCGGCGCAAACCATTTTGCTTCCAAGCATACCTCCACTGCAAAAGAGATTCTTGGCCTGGTTGAATCCATTCTGCCGGGCCCGGAATAACGCGACGCTCACCAAAAGGCTGCCGTAAATAAGGTATTTTTTCAACAGAAATACAAGTTTCACCCGATTTATCTTTCACCTCAAAACTGAAACTCTATCAAATCAGTGAACCTCCCACCCAGGGCCAGGGCGGGGCCTCTTCATAACCGGAAAATGCCTCGCATTTTCCGGAAGGCCGCCATCGGCGCCTTCAGAGCTGAATCCAAATTCCGAAAGCCTGTGAAAAAGCGCCTATTCGGGAGCCTCAGAGACAAATATGGCTATGAAGGATAGATCCCTTTTGTTGGTTGATCACGACCCTGGCGTGCTTAAGGCCGTATCGTGGCCCCTCGAGGATGGAGGCTATCATCTCTCCCTTGCAGTTAATGGCCGTGCGGCTATTGAGCGGTTGAGGGAAAAGGATTTTGATCTGGATGATCTGATGTGCCGGGTTTTAGCTGGCTCGGAGGGATGGACCTCACCTGATGCCCCGAATCAACGTTCGCTTAATATTGAACCGAGAGCCATTCTTGTCCAAAAACGGTTTGCTGGTTTCCCTGGGTCATGGGGACGAGGAACCTGAATTCCGGACAGCATGGGGCATCGTGTAAAAACCGGCGCTTATATGGTGGAAACCTTAGATTTTGATTTATTTTGGACAGCAGTGGCCGAGAGCATTGACTTAAAGGTGGCGATTATTAATTTGGGTTGGAAGGACGTCTAAGAACATTGAATGACCGGGTCCTGATACCTGTCCAAAAAGGTGAGACATTGAACGAGCTCAAAGGGGTATTACTAAAGCGATTAGAGAAGAAGGGTGTGCAGCCTGAAGTGATCCCTGGATTCATTCGAAGCGTCGCCCGCGTTTTGTCGGATAGGAACGACGTAAATTTCAAGGAGATCAATGAGAAATTGCACTTGCTGGGCTGGAATGATTTTGAACTGGATGATCACACCCTGCAGCTTATCATAGCCAATTTTGAAGCCGATGAACTGGCCGCCTCAGAGATCGCGACTCATCTGTAACTGAAATGAGCGTTTAAACGTCCCCGGTTAGTTAACTGAGTCGGGGGTCAAATAATGAGCAAAAATAGACATCCAATTTACAAAAAGGGCGATAGAAATGCCTTCTGCCCCTTTTACAGTGTTTGCTTGGATGAGGCTGTGAAAAAATCCTGGGCTTACTGGGATTGTTCTGAATGCGACCACCGCTCAAGTCGTGATTCTAGTTTCGACATCGAAAACAGGGTAAACGACTCGATGCCGTATTATGATTTGCCTGATGATATCTTTGAAAAGGTTTGCTAACGCCTCCGATAGTGAATCTCCCCGCCCACAGGGCGGGTGTCTTTTTTGAGGCTTGCCAAAACCATTTCTTTTCAGCCTGCCCGGACGGGTCAAAAGAGCCCGCGATGGACCGTCCCAAACTCCAGAGTCAGGGGAGTGGGGGGATGTTTTCGCCTTAAGCGGCCCGGTGGGCGCATGCGGAGGTTTCTCTATGAGGCGTCCCTCCTCATAGGAGGGAATGGCTGAGGAGGTTGGAAATATTGGTTCGCTCAGATGAGCCCCGCAGCACCGACAGCCCGTTCAACCTGCTCAAGGCGTGACTCTAAGCTACCTGTATATCCCATCGAAAGGCGGATCAAACCGGGTGACAGGCCCATCTTCTCTTGCCTCTCGGGCGGGATCTCCGAAGAGGTGGACGACCCCGAACAGGACATTAGGGTGTCAAAGTACCCCAAAGAAACGGCAATAAGACCAAACCGTTCTTTGTTCTGGAGGATCGAGAGGAGCTCCTCAGCTTTCTCTCTGGTTTTGCAATCGATGGTTAGCATGCCGCCATACCCGTATCCTTCATTGAGCATGGACTTCATGCGCTCGTGTTGTGGATGGAAAGGCAAGCCAGGATAGGTCACCGGCGCTCCCAACTCGTGGAGTCGTGTAGCGATGGCCATAGCCCGAAGGCTGTGCTCGCGCATACGAATTGCCAGGTGGGGCAAGCGTTCGATGATGTCAAATGCAATTCGAGGGTCCATGGTTGGACCCAAAAGCATGAGACGCCCTCTGTGGAGGTCCATAAGTTTATAGACGAAATCCTTGTTCGTACAGATAGCGCCGGCAAGCAGATCGCTGGCGCCATTCACAAACTTGGTCAGCGAATAGACAACGATGTCCGCACCGAGGCGAGCCGGCGATATCATCATCGGCGTAAAGGTGTTATCGACAACTAATTTTGCCCCAGCCTTTCGTGCCAATTTGGCTAAGGCTGGAATATCAGCAACCTTCAGAGTCGGATTGGCGACCGTTTCCGTGAAGATGAGCTTTGTTTCTGGTGTCATAGCGGCCTCGAAGGTCGTCGTGTCGGTGACGTCGACAAAGGTGGTGCTAATGTCCATTTCCGGGAGAAGCTCACTGAGCAGGGCATGGGTTCCACCGTAGATAGTGTCGCTCGATACGATGTGATCACCACCACAGCAGAGTTGCAGCAAGGTACAGGCGATCGCCGACATGCCGCTGGCTGTACAAACAGCAGATTCAGTTCCTTCCATGCCTGCAAGATACCGCGAGAGAACATCTACCGTGGGGTTAAAGTGGCGACTGTAAAGAAAACATCCTCCTTTGTCCGGTCCCCTGATGCCTTCGAAGATCTCTGGCATAATGTGCGGGTCCATGACCGTAAAGGTCGCAGAGCGGGATATGGAGGGGGCAACACCGCCGTGTTCGCCAAACTCCCGGCGGGTTTTCCATAACGCCTCTTCCGGATTGAAGTTTTGCATCTTTGATTCCTCCTTTCATAAGAAAACACATTTTCTAGGAAAAACGATACGCCACGCCCAACTGTCTGTCAACGCAGAGTCTGAAGCATCGTCTCGCTCTCGGCATCAACGGAATTCACGATACAGGGGAGCAGCTCTGGATGGTTCGTCTAAACTCCCTTTTATATCCTCAGAACCTGAATTTTAGATGTAAGGATTCAACAATGTCCGCGACAAAGTAAACGAAACCATTTTTTGGGTTTCATTAGCGGAAAAAAGGAGGGAGAAATTATGAACGCAAAAAAACCTATGTTTCTTGCCATCTTGGGTCTCTTGATCATGATTATCGGCTTCGGATGTGCACGGTATGGGAAACTGAGGCTGCAATCAGGTCCTGGCCAGAGGATGACGATCCATACTTTGAAAGAGAATTGGCAGAATTACAATGTCTTGTACGCCGGTTTGAACGTAAACCATCCTTCTGCCGTGATATTTGATCGGAAGGATGACAACACGGCCCTTGTGGGCGACCGATGGTTGAAGGTGGAGGATAAACAAACCTTGTCCAATATCGTGGACTATATCCAAACAGAAGTTTCTCGCAGTAATTACTATCCGAGGCTTTGGAAGGTCTTGGGACCAGAGGATCAAATGTACGCTTATATGTTTTCTTCTTGGGATCGTGCGGTCATGAAAGTTGTCAACGACAACACGCTCTATGTAAATGATATTCCTCTACCGCCCTCCCTGGCCATATTTGGCAGAGGGGAGTCAAAATAGGCCACCGTTAATGAACCCCACGACCTCCTTTAAAGCTGGCTCCAGGGCCAGCGGAGAGTGAATCTCCCCGCCCACGGGGCGGGGCATCTTCACAACCGGAAAATGCCTCGCATTTTCCGGAAAGCCGCCATCGACGGCTTCAGAGCGAAATGGGTTTAACCCATTTCGCGTTTCAAAAACCGCGGGGGCAAGCCCCCTGCACCCCCACAAAAACGACGCGCCATTCACCCCCGCCTTTCCGGACGGGGCTCTCTGCCGCGGTTTTTGTAGATATCAAATGGGTTTCTGGAGAACGCATCAAGTTCGGAGGGTAGATGCACGGAATCCTCATTGTGGACAACGACGAGGCGATCCGATGGCTCCATGCCGCTGACCTTTCTGAGGATGGCTATGAAGTCATCGCGACCGGTGGTGGCCCGATGCTCATGGAAACAATCCATCAAGATGGGATTGGGGGTTGAAGGCTCGGGAAAGCCTTATCCCCCCTAGAGTCCAAATACCGGGGCATCTTTTGGATAAGTCACGACAAACTCCATATCAATCTCTTGTTTAGCTCCAGGGTTAAGCTGAAAATCCCATAGGTATACGCCTTCCTGGTCTTGATAGTTCTTTTCTGTAGGCATAGGTTTAATCTCAAGATCCTTCACTTCTATCCTATCTGTTCTGGAGACAGGGACGCTGTCGAGGACCTTGACTTTGATCGGTCTTTCTTTTAGGTTCTCTAAGCTTATTTTGAAAGCCATTTCTCTAACGACGGTCTTCCTTTCAATCTTTCCGAAATAGGTTTCCTTGACTTTGTCCCTTATTCTTTCCCGTTTCGCCTTGACCTCTCTGTCTGCGCCAAGACCTATCTTGAATGTATCACCTGCTCTTTTCTCTCTCAATAAGGTCTTACCTATGAATCGACCCCCGAAGTGCACATTCAAAGGTCCGCTCAACAGCTCCTTATCCGCCTTCGCATTACAGACCAAGAACGTCAAAGGATTCATCCTGGGAACCACGTAATAGAAGAATTCCCCCTTTAGATTCTTAGAAAAAATAGGCAGAAGCGTCTCTTTGTCTTTTGACTCAATCCTGAGCAATTGGGGCATTTCATACTCAAATGAGAGGGGAAGCTGTTTTCTTTGGGCTTGCGCGAATTTTGCCTCCTCTTTGTCGGCTGCTATCGCCAGTTCCTCCACAGGGGCCTCTGCGGCCGGTGCCCGCAAAAGACGCCTTCCGGCCTTTTGATGTACCCTAGGGATGTCTAGAATCCAACGCCTTGGTGAAGGAAGGCCGACGCCCTTCAAAGGAATCACATTTGATAAGGACAATGTTATGTTCTCCCAATCCTCGCCCGTTTTCTGCCTGATCTTGGAAAACATGGTGAGATCCAGGTCCTCCAAATCTAACGGAACATCTACCTTGTAGTAGGGGCGCCAATATGCGTTGCGGACCAAATAACTCGCTTCGATATTCACGGTTTGCTCTTTCTTGGAATTGAAAATAACCTCTACGACCCTTTTTGACTTCTGACGAAGCCTCGTCAGAGAGGCCAATTCTTTTTCTAAGACTTTAATGTCCTCTTCGATTTTTGCTATCTGACTGTCCAACGTTTGTTTTTTGTTATTGATCGTTTCGAAATGGCTGCTCAAAAAGGCGAGCGTCTTTTCCAGGTCTTCCATCTTTGGAAAACGCGTTTTCATATCTTGGGGAACTTGTGTCTTGGAGAACTCTATGACGGAGGCCAAAAATTTTTCACTGTGACTGAGTGAATCTTTCTCATCCACCAGAACTCTTTTTGCTCTCTTCAGCTCTTTAATCTTGCGCTCCAGGGCTTTGATATTCTCTTGGGGTGATTCTTTCAAATAGATTTCCTTGAATTGCACGCTGTAAATTTCGCCCTCGCCGTAGACCTTGGCTGTGACAGAATCCTTGTCTACTTGAAATGCTTGTAATTCTAGGACAAGCTCATTGAGCCCCTTGTGAAGCTTTACCTCTGCCTCCCTCTTTACCAATGCCTGGCTGGAGAACAATGTCACGTCCTTAATCTGCGAAGAAACAGTTTGTTGGGCAAAAGACAAAGAGCTCCCCAGCAGAAACATCAATCCACTCATGAGTAGTTTCCTCATAAGACCTCCTAGCTAGAGTGAAAAGTCGTTCTAATCTTATCATCTGCGATCCGTTTAGTCACCAATCAAAATGTGGGCCCCTCTCATGGATAGGGTTCCACCATCTGCCATCTCCCAAATTATGCAAAGAATGAAAAAGGACTTAGTTCATCCTGGTAATAATGTCCCCCGGATTTTCACACGGCGAGATTATCAGTTCTAGCAAACAACAATCTGAGCCTTTTTGTTTTGCCTATCCCAGTAATGTCTGTAGAGCCATCCAGCCCGGTTCTGGAGCGGTCTTTCCTGCACCTGCCTGGTCCATTTCTCGGTGGCTTCCCTCGCCTGCTGGAAGGCTTGTTGTGTTAAAACCCAAGGGCCATAAGGCCTGTGATCGAGAGCCTTCTTTATGAATGAATTCTCCAGGAGATCCCGTTCGGGCCTGAAGGTCTCGAGCCTGGTTGAAAAATCCAGCAAAACGGAACGGTGCAGTCTCTCGTGGTGCCACCACAAGTTGTCAGGGTTGAAGCGTGCCCCTGGACTTGGCCCCACATCTGGGAGCGTGTCTCCATGAAACCGGATGGGTTTGAAGATTCCGGTACAAGGAGCAGACGTCCCGGTGGCCCAATAAGTTTGAATATCCGGTTTCAAGTGGGCAATCAGGGAACCTGTAGACTGGGTGGCATTCCGAGTCAAACCGTTTGCGGCATGGGCGCAGAGGCGGGTGCCCAGAAGATGTTTGTGGGGGAAATAGGGATGTTCCTGGTGGTCGCGAAGAATGCCTGTGGCGGAGAAGAGGTCCATTCCCCCCTTGTTCTGGGCAAGGAGGCTACGGCAGCGGCCCTGTCTGTGGCGTGAAGCGGAGAACGTGGTGTAGAACCAGTCTGAAAAACACTTCGCGAAATGAAATGTCTCTCCCTTTTTCAACCATCCCTTTTTCCTTGCGGTAGCCAGAAGCTCGGGATGGGACATGTCGAATTCCTCGCCAATCGATAGTCCGTTGCTGATGGCGTAGAATGCCTTCACCCGGAGCGCTGCCCATAAAGGCCCGGCCGTTTCCAAGACCCATGCCTCTCGCGGGTCCGCTATGATGAAACTGTTATGGTAGGCCATACGCCTGTCTTCATAACCGCAGACACCGCCCTGACCATGCTCTGAGAGAAGCTGGATCATCGTTTCCAGCGCTTCAATGGCTGAGCCTGCTCTTTCCAGAGCAAGCCGCAACAGGTCCATGCCCGTCAGCCCGCCCTCCTTGATGACAGGCATCCTCGTCCACACAGCTTCGTTGCCGATCACCACGCCCTTTTCATTGGCTCCCATTTCTGCTCCCCACATCCAGAAAGGCCTGCACAACAAAACAGCATTGGTTTCTCGGGCCTGCGGGATTTCTTTATAGGTACATGCCAAGGTTTCCCCTACAGGGTAGGTTTGGGCAGGATGATACTCCAGAGCCTGCGCCTCGTTCGGCTCTCGATCGCTATTTTTGCCGAAGAGAAGCGATCCATCAGGCGTCACAGAGGGCAGGGCTACAAAAGTGTCACACATGGTCTACCGCTTGATTTTGCCAGGAAGAATGAATTCATAGCGCTTTCGTAGAACAGTTGTCGTTAGCCTACGATCCAATCGCCGGAAGGCCAAAAACAGGGTCCAGATAAGCTTGTCTTGCTTGTAATATTTTTCCACAGTTCTTAGGGTCAGAGGCGCCAGATCTCCGGAGAGGTGATCATTGATAATGTTGACTGCCAGGGTAACGAGATCGGGCCGTTGTTCCTTGTAAAGGTTCGCGGCCAGGTCCGTATAAACCAACCTGGCATCATAGTAACGATTCATAACGTCCTCAAGAAAAAGCAGCCGTATGATCCAGCGAAGAAAAAAAGGCGCACTTTGCAGAAAAAGCTCGGGGTCGAGCTGTTCCACGCCGTCTTTTCGGTACAAGGGGGTGCTGGTGTCGACGTAGGATGGTTGTCCCGCCTCTCTGTCCTTCATCCGTACCCAGTTGGATATTTGTCCATCCAGCGCAAGCTCCAATGAAGGCGTGTGCCTGTGGTTGAACTGCCAGATCTTTGCGATCTCCAGCACGACCGTTTCAATGAAAAACCGAATCTCCTTCATGCCTAGATGATGGATGAGCCTGTGACCAAAATCATTCTCTGGAAGGCGCTTTTGTCCGATGTAACAGACAACGGGTCGGTCCGGAACCTCTAGGATCACCGCGTCATGTTGCGGCAGTTTCAGGCCTGCCTCCTGGAGCAGTTGGCAATATTCCCGATATTGATTCGTGTATTTTTCGGCCGCTGGCCTGTCCCTGAAAAGGGGCATCCGCTTGTAGGCTACCTGGGCGTCTTGGCCTACTTGAAAGATGGCAGAGATCTCTCCGTAACCCAGAACGGCGGCCGGAATCGGTGAATCGTTTGGTTTCTGAGGATTTAGGCCTTTTTCAAACTGGTACAATAGATGTGTATTAATCTGCATTCAAAGACCATTCACGATGTCCCTTTGAGTTTCTCCAGATAGTGCTCGATTTGTGTTTTGATTTTCAATCCGGGTCTAAGCCGCCTGGCTGAACCCAGAGCATTATCGAGCTGTCCCATAACCCAGCCTACCTGTTCCAGATCCATGACAAGGGGTGGAAGGAGCTGACAAACGGATGTGTCGTTGTTTGCGAATATCATGAGAAGATCATGATCGTAAGCGGTTTTTGTCAAGAGAGGACCGGACATGTCATCTTTGAGCTTGAGCCCCATCATCAATCCCATTTGACGAAAGCCTATGAGAAGTCGGGCATGTCTCTCCATCAGGGTTTTGACCGCCTCTGAGAAGCGGTGGGCGAGTTCATTCACGTGATCTAGAAACTCAGGTGCTGATGAGATCTCAAGCACCCTGAGCGCCACGCGACAGCCCACCTCAGCTCCCCCAAAAGTGGAGACATGAATAAAGGGGTCCTGGTGGAACACGGACTCCAGGGGCTTTCGCATCACGGTAGCCGTGATAGGATAGATTCCTCCGGATAAGCCCTTTCCCAGAACCACCATGTCCGGAATGATGTTAAAATGTTCAAAGGCCCAGAGCTTGCCGGTACGCCCCAGACCGGTTTGGACTTCATCCAAGATGAGGACAGCATCCTGTTTATCACAAATTTTACGGACCGACTCCAAATAGTTTTGGGGGGGGATCACCACACCCAGCGTGGCAGGAATGGTTTCCAAGACCACGGCTGCAGTCTCCTTGCCTACTGTAGCGGCAAGCGTTTCCACATCCCCAAAGGGGACCTGTACGAAACCAGGGGCAGGGGGGCCGAAGGGTTTGCGATACTTCTCATCGCCGGCAGCCAGTGCCAAACCTGTGTGGCCATGGTATGCCCCAATAGCAGAAACGATTTTGGTCCTACCGGTGTGAGCTCGAGCCACCTTAAAAGCCAAGTCCATGGCTTCCCCGCCACCCACTCCAAAAACAGTGTAAACCAAGTCTCCGGGCATGAGCTGCGCAATGCGCTCGGCCAGTTCGGCACGGGCTTTGCTCATCAGGTGATGGTTTCCGATGTCGAGTTCTTCAAGGCTTTCTTTCAAAAGGTCGATCAGTTCTGGATTCCTGTGGCCCAGGTTGAACACGCCGCCGTTACAGTGGAGGTTGAAGAGGCGCTTCCTGTGGTCGAGATCCCATAAGTAGGGGCCTTCACGGCGACCCATAACAAACGCCATGCCATATTTCTGGAAAAATTCAACCTTACCGGAGGAGACGTGCTCCCGGAACTGGTTAATAACGTTTTGTTTCGTAATGGAGTCAGGCATAACTGATGGGGGACAATTGATTTGTATCTGTTCTGAAATAGATGCCCATGACATGGTGCAGGGTGCCAGGGGCATCGAGTCTTGGTTGTCTCGGCATGTTGGATCCTAACAGGCTTTGCCCCTTATTGTAAAGTTCATTCAGTAACTACGTCCCCTTAGAAACCCGATCCAGTGGACCGTGATCGTGATGGCGCCGAAGGCTCGCTCCACCTTGCCCTTAAGGATGTAGGGACGAGACCCATTCAACATGTGGCAGCATTGGTTATATACTTTGGGGAACAGAACGGTTTCATAGGTACCTGTTTGGTCCTCGAAGGAAATGAATTTCATGGTTTCGCCGTGTATGGTGTGGACCGTTTTGCCGGTGATCTGCCATCCAACAGTGGTGACCCGTTTTCCCACATGAGCATGGAGGTCCCGAGCTTTGACATAGTTTAAACTTTCCAACATATCCTTGTATCGGTCGAGAGGGTGGATAGAAAGGAGAAAGCCCAGGGTTTCCATCTCGTGTTTCAACATGAGGTGCTTTGGATAGGATTCGGGGGAGGGAAGATCTGAGTGCTGACTTGCAGCAGGGGAGGTACAGGGAGAAATCCCCCCCGACCCCCCTTTGATAAAGGGGGGGGAAGAGAAGGAGGGCGTTGTAAAGGGAGGAGAAGAGGGGGGGGATTTTGCACAGGGGCGAGGCAGGATTGACGATTGCTCGGGCTCGAAGAGCTGGAAAGAGAAAGGCAGAGAGACGTCGAAGAACCGAAGGGCTTGCCACATGAGGGCGGGTCGGGTAGCAGTGTGGGCAATGCTGTCAAAGCAACCCGCCTTGATCAGGATCCGGACATCCTGGAGATGGACAGAGGATCCGGTTCGATTCATGAAATTTTGAACAGAGGAGAAGGGCCCGTTCTTGGATCGCTCATGGATGATCGCCTCTTTGGCTTCCTGGGAGAGATCCATCAACTGCATCAAACCCACGCGGACTTCAGTGCCTTTGCCCGTATACTTGATTTCACTCTCATTGATATCAGGGGGAAGGATCTTGAGCCCCATCCGTCTGGCTTCGGACAGATACCCGAAGGTGGAATAATACCCCCCACCGTTGGAAATGACAGAGGCCATGAACTGGGCCGGATAGTGGGCCCTCAAGAAAGCGGACTTGTAGGCCACCAGGGTGTAGCTGGCCGAATGGGGTTTGCAGAAGCTGTATCCCTCAAAGCCCATAATCATGGCCCAGACCGCGTCGATGACTTCCGGGCTGACGCCTCTTTTCTGTGCGCCCTGAACGAAGCGGCGGTAAAAGTCCCGGAGTTTTTTCCTCTTGTGTTTTTTGCTGACCACTTTCCTGAGGGTATCGGCTTCCCCAGGATCAAACCCGGCAAGATGTATGGCTGCTTGGCTCAACTGCTCCTGAAAGACCATGACCCCCAGGGTTTCCTCCAGGGCCGGTTTTAAGAGCGGGTGCGGGGGTTCCCAGGGTTCGCCATGCAGCCTGGATACCCACGTGTGAATGCTCTGGTTGGAGGCCGGTCTGATGATGGAGGTGACCACCACATTCAGAAGAAAGTGGTCCAGCTTGAGGTACTGTTCAAAGGTAAAGCCGGAGCTGACCTTCTTGAGCGTTTGCCTTGTGGCGGGGCTTTCAAAATAAAACACGCCGAAGGTGTTGCCTTCATAGAAAATTTTTACGGTCTGGGGGTCATCGATGGGGTTGAGCTGAGCATAATCGATCCGACGACCGGTGTTTTTTTCCACCAAGTCCAAAGCATCCCGGATGACGGCCAGGCTCCGGTTGCCCAGGATATCGATCTTGACGAGACCCGCATCCTCCACGGAATCCTTTTCCCACTGGAGCACCTGGAGCCCGCTCGCTGAGATTTCCACCGGACAGTAACGGCATATCTCGTCGGGAACGACCACCAGACCGCCACAGTGTGTGGAAAGGTGGTTGAAGTGGGCTTCAAGCTGGACCGCAGTAGCCAAGATCTCGTCCCAAGGTTTTTTGAACTGGATGCCCCTCATCTTGGGATGACGGGGCAGTTCCTTCCAAATACGGCCCAGGTGCCACCCGAACCCCACTTTATTGGTGACTTGACCGATCTCCTGATCCGTCAACCCGAAGACCTTGGCCACTTCTCTGATGGCCGCTCTGCCGCCGAAGGTGTTGTGGTTGGCCACCATGGCGGCCCGGCGGTTGCCATACTTGGCAAACACATAGTCGATAATGTCGTCCCGCTCATCCCATGCAAAGTCCACATCAATGTCCGGAGGGTCCATGCGCCCGAGGTTTAAAAACCGCTCAAAAAAGAGATTGTGCTGAATGGGATCCACATGGGTAATCCCCAAGGCATAAGAAACAATGGATGCGGCAGCACTTCCCCGGCCGCATGACCGGCGGGCTTTTTTGGTGATATCCGCCACCACTAGAAAATAGTGGGCAAAGTTTTTTTTGCGGATAATCCGCATCTCATGAGCCACCCGCTCTCTCACGGCGGGAGTGATTTTTCCGTACCGGCGTCTGCATCCCTCAAGGGTTGCATGATAGAGACGATGGAAAGCCTCTTCGTCATCCATGCCTTCGAAATGGGGGAATACGACTTGGTTGAAATCCCAATCCGGGAGACAGGATTCAGCGATCTTGAGGGTATTGGAGATGGCGATGGGTGCGTGGGGAAACTGATCGATCATGGCTTGGGGAGAATTCAGGACGTTGTGCTCCCGGCAGATGTCTTCTGATGTTAAACGAGAGAGCTTGCTGTTGAGTGCTACCGCCCGGAGGATGTGATGAAGCTGGAACTGGTCTTTCCTGACAAGGTAAACCCGGTTCGTGGCTACAGGGGGTATTTCCGTTTTGCGGGAAAAGGCGTAGCATTGGGCCAGCTGGTAGCCGGGAGACATCTCTACAAAAAGATCCTCTATACCGTCCCGTTTGAGGGCTTTGAGGAGCTTGAAATCATCGGATAGAACAATGAGCCCTCCGCGGCGTTCTTTGAGGGTGCGAATCAGATCAAAATCCTGGTGACAGTGACGGGAGGAGATCATTCGCGAGAGATTGGCGTAGCCTTGCGGATTTTTGACAAGCAGGACAGCACGTCGTTTCTCGGCTACGACTTCACTTCCTACGAGGGGCTTCATCCCCATCTCGTTGGCCGTCTGTACAAAAAAGACCAGTCCGTAAAGGTTGTTGGTGTCGGTCAGGGCCAGTCTGTCCATACCGTGTTCTTTGGCAGCTTGGCAGAGCTCTTCAATGGTCCCGATACCCCAGCCCTTGGAATAGTGGGAATGGACGTTGAGATGAACAAAGTTCATGATATTTTCACCCCTGAGGCACAACGAAGTGAACAAATGACAAATGTCAAAGCCCAAAGGTCAAATGAATGACAAAGCTCAAATGTCAAAAAAAATGATAGAGGGATCCTTCCTCATGCCATAGGCGGTGCACATGGTGCACGCCGATGAATTACAAACTCCAAAGACCAACGTTTCCACCGAAGGGGGACCAAATGCTGAAGCCAGAATTTCAAAGAAAAAATTTTTTGGCATCGTTCAAAAGTGTTGGCATGGCAGGAACCCTTATGCATGATTTATTTTCCTTTGAAAGCAGGCCATGACCTTTTCGAAAGGGAATATCTCACAAAAAAATCCCACCGGATCCCGCAGTGACCGGAAATTCGGGGTTTGCGCCCGGAAACACCTGGGAATCTCCCATGAACAGGCTAAACCCCGAATTTCCGGTCACCGCCCATGAGCAAAATAGATATTCCCTTGCCTCCGGCCTATAGGGCCTACGGCCCGGAGGGAGAAAAGCGGCACGGCCTGCAAAACACAAAAGGGGTTCCTAACCAGTCCATGCCAATACTTTTGAACGAGACTAATTTTTTGGCATTGAGTCATTGGGTTTTGATTTGTCATTGGGGTTTTGTCATTTGACATTTGCCCTCTCCTCCGCGTGAACCACAGGGCGAAAGCGCCGTAAAGAGGTAACGATATCATCATGCAACCCTGCCGTATCTGATGGCCTCTTCGCCATGTTTCTCTCTGATGCGGTCCAGGGCCTGGACAATAAAGGAGCTTTTCTCTTTATCATCAGGAGATGGGGCGTGGAAAAGGGACAGTTGACCACTTGAGGCAGCAAAATCCCAGAACCAGACTTTTATAAAACGGATTCTAATGCGTCGGTCGCAGGCCTTGAAAAACAGCTTCTCCAAGGGGTTATAGAGATCGAAGTCCCAGAAGCTGAGATGGGGCAGCTTGAGCTGACGCCTGCTCTCCATATGGTCGGAATACCGGATCAAGAGACCAGCCTTTCGTGGAAAAAGCGCCCTGCTCCGCAGCCTGTGGGCGCACTTTTCCACCAACCCGTAAAGGATTCCCAGAAGCCTCCGATCATCATTCTCATCCTGTGGGAGCGTGATCTCTTCGCCCACCGTGGGCCGAGTCGGGGTGGGATAGACCGGTGTGGGATCGATACCGAGGGTCCTTTGATGGATGATATAGGCCTGACGGCCGAAAATAATTTTTAGGCGGCCCATATCCAGAGCAGCCAGCTCCCTCACCCGTGTGATGTTCAACTCTTCCAGGAGGATTTTTCGGCGGGAACGACCGATTCCAGGCACCACATCCACCTTCAAAGGGGCCATAAACGGGGCCTCACGGCCGTGATCCACGTCCAGGACCCCTTCGGAGGGCATGATCTGGGAGGCGATGCTGGAGACCATTTTATTGCCTGCCACGCCCACCGTTCCGGGCAAGGACAGGCGAGCCTTGATTTCCCGCCTGAAACGATACGCAGCCTCCTTCGCCTTTCCCCAGAGACGCTCGGTTCCTGTCACGTCCATGTAAATATGCCCCGGCCGGGAAGGCTCCCATAGAGGGGTGTATTGGGCCACCAATTGGGCGAGGCTTTGGAAGGCCTTTTCCGTGAGATTGGGATTGGGGGATAAGACGGTCAGATCCGGACACCATTTCAGGGCTTTCGCAAGGGGCGTGCCTTTGAAAATCCCTTCTTTTCGGGCTTCGGGAGAAGCGCACAGGAGAAGGGCCCGTTCTGATTGAGGCGGAGCCACAGCCACAGGACGATCCCTGAGCTCCGGCTGGCAGACCCGTGCTACAGCAATGGGAAAAGCAGGGATGTGGATATGGATGATATGACGAAACACCACTTAACCTCAGCAGGCTGATGAAAAACATCCATCTGCGGCGTTACCCTCATCTCTCGTCGCTGCGACGTACTCCTTAGGTACGACTCACTCCTCGAGATTTCGGGTGCCTTGCATCTGAACATTTTTCATCAGCCTGCAAGAACGAATTTGTCAGCAACCCCTAGTATTCAACAGGGGCTGGGTTTTGAGGAGTCCGTCTTTTCTA